>JAIYDG010000363.1 GCA_027487625.1 Bacteroidota bacterium | reverse complement strand
GGATCAAGTGTAAGGAGAATGGACGGGTGACAGAGAATGGGGTGGTTTTGAGTGGAGTACAGTATCGGGATGGGTACGCGGTGGTGGAAGTGGGATCGGGGGAGTATGGGTTTGAGGCAACATATTGACAGATTTCATAGGGCAGGTTTGGGGTTTTGCATATCTTTGCAACAAAACCTGCCCTATGTTTTCTCTCCGTTTTCCTTTTCGCAAAGTAGATCTCAGTGCTGTCTTGGTACTTATGTTCACTGGTGTAGCCTCGGTCAATTTTGCCCAACCCAATTTGCCTGAACTCAAACGTGGCCACCAGGGATGGTTGGAAACTTACGCCTTGTCACCTGGCAGCAATAAATACCTAGCCACGGTAGGTAGCGACCATCAAATCATTTTATGGGATTATTTCTCTGGGAAACAGATTCGGGAAATTAAAAACCAGTTTGGCGTTGTCGCCCTAAACATTTCACCCGATGACCGTTATCTTTTTAGTGCGGATACTGCGAGTAGAATTAAAAAATGGGACCTAAATACAGGCAAGTTGTTGTTCAATATTGTGGCTCATCAAGCCGTGCCTTCAACAGAAGAAGAAGAATTTCTTGAAGCAATGACTGATGGTGACCCCGAAATTGCAGAAAGAATCAAAGAACGCTATGTAAGACCTAAATTTCAGTCAAAAGAACACCTATATCCAACTGTAACGATGACCTTGAGTCCTGATGGTTTATGGCTCATAACTGCTGGAATAGATAATAAAATAAAGTTTTGGAACGCCCAAACCGGGCAATTTATGCGCAACATCACTGCGTTTGAAAATCTTGTTTGGCTAATTATATGTACCAAAGACAAGCAACACTTAATCACTCAAGACACGGAAGGGGTAAGTGTTTACGCATTTAGCAGTGGCAAAAAAATTGCCGCTTTCAAATGTGATGACTTCATTAATGCGCCCAACCTCAGTAAAGATCACCAGTATTTTTATTGCTTGACCAATCGTAACAGAACCGTACAAAAAATAGATTTAAAGCATGGTCAAATTGTTTCTTCTTTAAACCTCGAAGCGCCACTTTACAGGATGGTTAAACTCCTTGATGAGGCTACAATCGTGGGGATTGGCAACAGAGATTCCACTTTTCAATTTGATTTAAAAACGGGCAAGGTCATTGATCGTGGCAAGGGCTTACAAGCAGTTATACATTATCAATTAGACCAAAAAAATCAATTGGTTTATATCGGAGATGAGGATAAACGCATAATTCGCTATGACCCTCAGCTCAAAAAAAACACCCAATCATTTGGGGTATTTACTCCAGATATCCAAACGGTAAGTTTTAGCGATGACGGGCTACATGTTTTGGTCAATGATACAGAAATGAAGCTGAGTAAAATAGACCTCAATCAGACTGCCAAGCCCACACTGAGTACATACGCAATGACTTACAACTGGGACAGGCACCACATCAAAATAAGCAATGACTCTAAGCAACTGCTTGCCGTTGCCTCGAATGGCAATATAGAATCCTGGGACCTGACCAAACCAGCCGAACTGAATCAAAGAGCTGACAGATCTTCAGGTTTATCATTCTATGAAAATCGTTACAATTCTGCAACCATTACCGATTTTCATATTGCACCCAATAGCCAACAACTGGTACTGCCTGATTTTATGTTTGGCCTCCATTTTATCAATCCTGAAAACTTAAGCGATCAGTTCTACCAAAACGAATACAACGTAGAAGAATTTAACCTCATTCAGTTTTCAAAAGATGCCAGCACAATTCTTGTAAACCTGATTGATGATGGTTTTGGTGAATTTTACCAGTTGAATGCAAAAGACTGGGGCCCCCAGGGCACCAAAACCGAAAAGCTACGTAAAAAATTCGTTATCAATCATGTCAGTAATCGTTTAACCCAATTTGACTTTACACCAGATTTTAAGTTTTTGTTGTACCGCAATGAAGTTGGAGAAGGTGGAATTCAGGAAGTAGAAAGTGGACAAAAACTCCTGGCACTCAACAATTGCCGCTTTGCAGGCTGGTTAGGAAAAACACAGAAGCAGGTCTTATTGATCAGCCAGCAAAAAGTGGTGATTTGGGACGTGGTGAATAAAAAAATCAGCAGTCAATACGATTTGCCTTTTTCGCCCTTGCATGCAGCCTTACATCCTCAGGGAAACCTAATCTTGTTGGTACATCCCGATCAAAGTCTGGTATTTTGTAATGCACTTGATGGCAAACCATTGCTCAGCTTTTTTTGGCAAGCTGGCACCAACAATTTTCAAATAAAAAATAGCGAAGGAAAAATTGATGCAACAGCCTGGGGCAAGTTGCAGGCTTCACTGGCATTGAAGCTTGATGCAGCCCCAACCCAAACCGTGGATGTACTTTCGCCAGATTCAAGTGCTAAAATGCCCGATGATCTGGATGCGGTGGTATTGAATTTAGGGCACAATTACCCCATAATCCACATGGGTATTCACAACGATGGAAAAACCCTATGGACCGTGGATGATCGAGAAATAGGGAAAGTTTGGTCTTTACCCGAGATTAGAGAGTTGCGCTCCGTTTCTCATTTCATCTTCAATAGGGAAATACGTTATTTGCAAGGTGACAGTGGACACAAACTCAGGCTTAATAAAAGCGGAATGGCCCATGTTTGGGGCCTAGATTTGCATACAGGAAACGTTGTCGAAACCAAGGACAAGCCCAATGGAGATTTTTTCTTCGACGCTAAAAGCCTAAATAGTTATGAGTTAATGAAATATGATTTAAAAACCTTAAAATTTGTCTTCCCTGATCAAAGTTCATTGGTTAAAAATTTGTCCTTTCCTTTCACTACACATCGCTATTTACACAATGCTGAAAAAAATATAATTAGTGTATATGGCGAACACTATGGCAAATACGATTTTACCAAGCTGGTATCTTTTTATGGACAAAATTTCAGCGATTCCATAGAGATCAATTTATACAACTATAAATTTTCAAATTTATGGGCTTGGCCAAAGGAAGATTCTTTGGTGGGAAGAACTGAAGATGGGTTTTTATATCTCTTTCACCCATTAAAGAAAACACAGGCATTTACCTCTCTTTTTCAAGGCAAAAAAATCAACAACCTGGCTTTTAGCCCTGACCAGCAACTTTTAGCTGTGGCCTTTCAAGAGGATGGTGCGGT
>JAIYDG010000726.1 GCA_027487625.1 Bacteroidota bacterium | reverse complement strand
TAATCCGAAATTGCTTTCCTTAAGTTAATTCTATTAGGCCTTGTATCTTTAATCCAAATATCTAAATCTTGAGTCATTCTGCTAACTCCATGAAGTACAGAGGCAAAACCACCTACCATAATGAATTGAACATCATTATTTATAAGGGCTTTCCAAAATTCTCCCAAATCGTTATCTAAAACATCCATCTATTTTTCAGGTTTAATTATCTTCGCTTTTTTCAATTGATTATAAATCCTAATCATTTTCAAAGCAGCCTTATACCGCTCTTCATAACTTAAACTTAAACGATACTTCAATTTTTCTTCTTCCGATAAATTAAAGGGTGTCTCTTTCATAAGGCTAAAATAAACAAAAGGCATATCTATTTTTAATTATTTTGATGTATATCCGATGTTAACACCTAACTATCTATCAAGAATCGTTTAAAAAACTATATCAAACTAAGTACCTATCAGAATAACTTTCACAAAATTCAAATTCCTTTCACTCAAAAACCATATTTTTTTAGTAGAATCGTAGCAAACAATAAGTTTATGGCATTAAGCAGATTTTGGAGTTGGATGATTGTATTAAGTGTATTGTACATTTTCTTCTTACTTGTCACAAATCAACTCTATTCTTTAAATGGATTGATTAATGGTAAACAAAATGATGCCGTTTTAATATCTGAAAAACCTATTTCATTTTTTCAGGCTGATACTGCTTTCCTTTCTCTAATTCAGCAAAATAAAGCTAACGGATTCAGCAATAACGATACTCTATACAAATTGTTAGACAATGGAACAGTTGAAATGAGTTTTGGAAAACAATCTGCTGATGGAATCTTCCCAACTTGTAAAAACACCATTATGGATATTTGGCTTCCACTTATTGGATACCTAACTTTCTTTTGTGGTTTGCTTAATTTACTCAACGATTCAAATGCCATGAACAGAATGGCTAAAATCTTAGCACCATTCTTTGCAAGAATATTCCCCGAATTACCGAAAAATCATCCTGCTTATGGCTTCATGACCATGAATTTTGCAGCGAATTTTTTAGGATTAGATAATGCAGCAACACCATTCGGACTCAAAGCCATGGAAAGTTTGCAGGAAGTAAATACTCACAAAAACAAAGCATCTAATAGTCAGATTATGTTTCTGTGTTTGCATGCAGCTGGTTTAACACTTATTCCAACATCAATTATTGGTTATAGAGCAGCTCAGCATGCAGCAAATCCAGCAGATATTATGCTTCCAACCATTATCACATCATTTATTGGAACCTTGGCAGCGCTCATTTTTGTAAGTATCAAACAAAAAATAAATCTTTTAAACGGAGTTGTAGTTTTAGCTGTAAGTTCAGTAACTGCAATCATCGCAGGATTGTTATTTTATATAGGTAGTTTGAGCGGATTGGAGAAATTTCACTTTACCGGAAACCTAAGTAATGCAGTATTACTATTTATAATTGGTTTAGTAGTTGCAAATTCCATTTGGAACGAAAAGATATTCAAAGCTAATGAAACCAATATTTTCGACTCTTTTGTGCATGGAGCAAAAGATGGTTTTACAACCGGAGTTCGCGTTTTGCCTTATATGATTGCGATGTTAGTTGCACTCAGCATTTTCAGAAATTCTAGTTTAATGGGAATAGTTATGGGTGGCATTTCATCACTCATGAATTTATTTCATGTTGACCCTGAAATTACACAAGCTATTCCGGTAGCAATTATGCGTCCGTTTAGTGCAGGTGGTTCACGCGGATTTATGTTAGACGCCATGAAAACCTATGGACCTGATAGTTTAACCGGACAATTATCTTGTTTATTCCAAGGTGCAGCAGAAACAACCTTTTATGTTGTGGCTTTGTATTTTGGCTCAGTAAATGTTAAAGAAACAAGATACACTTTAGGGATTATGTTATTGGTTGATTTGGTTTGCGTTTTAGCAGGAATTGCAGTAGTAAAAATGTATTTCTAAAACTGATTTAACCTGATGGTTTCAGTTGAACTTTCAATTGTAATTTCAGTTCCAAAAGCCAGACATAAATTTCTTTTTTCATGTCCGCATGGTAATCCAAAAACAATTGGAATTCCTAATTCCGAAAGATGTTCATGAATGATTTCCAATGCATTTTTTCCTAAAGGAATGGCATTGTCTTTCATATCCGACATATCCCCTACCAAAACTGCTTTTAGTCCATTGAAAAAACCTGCTCTTTTTAATCCAACCATCATTCTATCAATATGATATAAGTATTCATCCAAATCCTCAATAAACAAGATTCTTCCATTAGAACTTGGTAAAGTTCCTGAACCTAATAATGAATAAATAACAGATAAATTTCCTCCAAATAATTCGGCTTTTAAAACAGAATTTGTGGCAAAAGTATTCATGTGATGAGAAGCTAAAGAAATTGAAACTCCTTCACCAAAAAGTGCTTTTCTTAAACTTTCAGCACTTTCTTCATCAAATCTTTCAGGTTGAAAACTAAAAGCCATTGGCGCATGAAGACTTGCAATATTGGTTTTAGAAAGAATTTCAGCTTGTAAAACAGTAATATCACTAAAACCTATGAGCCATTTAGGAAACTTTTTGAAAGAAGTAAAATCGATTAAATCAATCATTCTTACATTCCCATAACCACCTCTGGCAATGATGATGGCATCTATATCAGAATCATCTAAAAGTTCTTGTAAACCCTTAGACCTTTCTAGTTCAGTTCCAGCAAACTGGTAATGTTCACTGAACAAAGTAGAAGATAATTTTACCTGCAATCCCCATGATTGAAACAAAGCAATTGCAGGTTCTATTTCAGCAAAAGTAACTTTCCTTGCTGTAGCAGCAATTCCAATGGTGGAACCCTTTTTTAAAAAAGGAGGAATGATTGCCATCGATTAAGAATATTTCTCGTTGAAACGTATTTTAATATCAGTTGCCACTTCCTTAACTTCTTGTTCTTTGTTTTTGTCACAAATCATTAATACATCAGGAGTATCAACAACAATTAAATCTTTAACACTATTTAAAACAAAAATCTTTCCATTAGCAGCTAATGAAGTATGAACCATGCAATTCTGAGTATTGTATGTAAGAATATTGGTTCCTTTTTTAACATTACCATTTTCGTCCTTATCCGAGATTTCGTATAAAGAAGTCCAGGTTCCTAAATCATTCCAACCAAATTCAACAGGAATCACGTAAACATTACCTGCTTTTTCCATCACACCATAATCAATAGAAATGCTGCGCGTTTGCTCATAAATTTGTTGAATGGTTTCTGCTTCTTTTGGAGTAAAGTATGAATCAACAGCTTCTTTAAAAAGCGAAAATTGCTCAGGTAAATGTTCTTTAAAAGCAGCTTTGATACTAGAAATACTCCAAATGAAAATTCCGGCATTCCATAAAAAATCGCCACTATCTAAAAAAGTTTGAGCCAATTCAAGAGAAGGTTTTTCGGTAAATGTTTTCACCATTTTCATTTCATCGGCCGATTCATGGTATTGAATATAACCATAACCAGTATCAGGGCGACTAGGTTTAATACCAAGTGTTACCAAAGCTGGATTCTTTTGAGCAAACATCATAGCTCTTTTTACATCATCCAAAAATCTATCTTCTTGAAGAATCAAATGATCACTTGGAGCTACGATACAAACGGCGTGTGTATTGATTTTACTGATTTTTCCGCAAGCATAAGCAATACATGCAGCAGTATTTTTTCCCATAGGTTCAGCCAGAATCTGTTGATCATTTATGCCGTTGATTTGGTCCTTAACCAAACCTACGTAAGCCAAATTAGTAACTATATAAATATTCTCTGGTAAAAAATCCCTTAAGAATCTATTATAGGTTTGTTGCAGTAAAGATTGGCCCACACCTAAAATATCAAGAAATTGTTTAGGGAAAGTACTTCTGCTGGAAGGCCAAAAACGACTTCCAACTCCACCTGCCATGATGATGGCATAATTGTTTTTATTCTGCATATCAGCTAATTGCCTTGAATTTTACTAAATTTCAATTTGCAAAATACTCCCTATTCTTGAAACTTTTCACACTTTCATTTTAAAAAACCATTTGTTAGCATTAAATTAGTGGACTATTTAACTAGGAAAAACATTATATTTATTGGTCAGTTAGAAGTCTCATTTGAGCTTTTAAATTTCTAACCCCAATTTATCATTAAATTATGGCAGAACTAAAACGTGCCAAAGGAAAAACAAAATCGGAACCATCCGATTTAAAAGAAGCACTTAGAACTTATTTTGGCTTCGATAGTTTTAAGGGCGAGCAGGAAGGTATTATTAAAAATCTCCTTGATGGGAATGATACGTTTGTTATCATGCCTACAGGAGGCGGAAAATCGGTATGTTACCAATTACCGGCCCTCATGATGCCCGGAACAGCTATTATCATTTCTCCTTTGATAGCCTTGATGAAAAATCAGGTTGACTCACTCAGGTCACTTTCTCATGAGCAGGTTGCGCATTTTCTAAACTCATCTTTAAACAAAGGTGAAATTGCAACAGTAAAAAAAGACATCAATGCAGGCATGACTAAAATGCTATACATTGCTCCGGAAACCCTTAAAAAAGACGAAACAATAGAATTCCTAAAAACTATTGACATTTCTTTTGTTGCGGTTGATGAAGCGCATTGTATTTCAGAATGGGGTCATGATTTTCGTCCAGAATACCGACGAATCAAACAGATGGTAAAGGAAATCAAAGATGTACCAATGATTGCTTTAACAGCAACTGCTACACCTAAGGTGCAATCCGATATCATGAAAAACCTGCAAATGAGTGATGCGATTGTTTTCAAATCATCATTTAACCGTGCAAACCTTTATTATGAGGTTCGTTCGAAAGGTAAAAAAGGTGAGGCTATCAAAGAAATCGTTTCATTTATTAAAGCAAGAAGTGGAAAATCAGGAATTATTTACTGCTTAAGCCGTAAAAGGGTTGATGAAATCTCTGGAATTCTTCAAGCCAATGGAATTAAAGCTTTAGCATATCATGCTGGTTTAGATGCAAAAATGCGTGCCGACCATCAAGATAGATTCTTAATGGAAGATGCTGATGTGATTGTGGCAACTATTGCTTTTGGAATGGGAATCGATAAACCTGACGTTCGTTTTGTTATTCACTACGATATTCCTAAAAGTATTGAAGGTTATTACCAAGAAACAGGTCGCTCTGGTAGAGATGGATTAGATGGCGAATGTGTATTGTTTTACAATCCTGCTGATATTGATAAACTGGAAAAATTCTTAAAAGATAAACCAGTTGCAGAAAGAGAAATTGGTGAATTATTAATTTTCGAAACTCAGGCTTTTGCGGAATCTGCAGCTTGTAGAAGAAAGTTCTTACTTCATTATTTTGGTGAAGAATACGATGAAAAGGGCTGTAATGGCATGTGTGATAACTGTCGTCATCCAAAAGAAAAAGAAGATGCACAGGTTTCTGCAATCAATTCATTAAAACTCATCAAAGAAATTAAAGGAAAATACAACCTAAAACATGTGGTTGATATTTTAACCGGTAATAAAACCCATGAAGTTGCCATGAGTGGTCATCATGAGTTGGAATACTTTGGAATGGGCAAAGACAAAGACGAAAATTACTGGAAATCTGTTATCCGTCAGCTTTTATTAAAAGGATTAGTAACCAAAAACATTGAAAACTACGGTTTATTGAGTTTGAATGAAAGAGGTGAAAAATTCATCAAAAAACCTGAAATATTTGAAATCAGCTTAGACCGTAAATTTGAGAAATTTGCTGATGATGAAGAAGCCGGTGCGGAACCTGAAGGCGTTTATGATGAAGTAATGTACGACTTGCTTAAAGATCTAAGGAAAAAAATAGCCAAAGAAAAAGGCTTACCTCCTTATATTATTTTCCAAGATCCATCATTAGAAGAAATGGCACTTAAATATCCAATTACTTTGGATGAATTAAGTAAGATTTCGGGTGTAAGTAGCAGCAAGGCAACAAAATTCGGAAAACCATTTATTGAATTAATCGATAAGTACGTTAAGGAAAACGATATTGAAAGATCTGAAGATGTAGTTATCAAGTCGGTAATAAATAAATCGGCAAGAAAAATCGCCATCATTACCAATATCGATAAGAAAATTTCATTGGATGATATTGCACGTGGGCAAGGAATTAAAAAAGAGGAACTTTTAACAGAGATTGAAAATATTGTTAATAGTGGAACTAAATTAAGTCTGAAAGCCTATATCTATGAAATTACTGATGAAGAAATTGTAGATGAAGTAATGGACTTTTTTAAGAAAACCCATGAAGATGTTATGACAAAAGCTTTAAAAGAATACGGAGAAGAATTTAGCAAAGACGATATTCATTTAATGCATATACATTTCATCAGTGAAATGGCAAATTAGTACCACTTAAAATTAAATACCGAGTATTGGTAAAAACTAATCTTTTCTGATTGTAAAACTCAGCATTCTGCTGATAATCAATTAGAATCGGAATAAAATAAAAAAATGAGCATATGTAAAATGTGCTCATTTTTTTGTTTTTAACTACCTCAAAATTACCGAATAGTAAAATTTAACAGCCACCCACTTTGAAATCTGTTTCTTAATTATACATTTGCCCCTCATTTTTTACTAACGTGAGTAATCAAACAGGCCATGGCCACAAATTTTCTGTGGCAGGACTCGTAGTAGCCCTAGGAATTATCTACGGAGACATCGGAACCTCCCCACTTTATGTGGTAAAAGCGATTATTAAAGACCGATTAATTAGTGAACAACTAATTTATGGTGGACTATCTTGTATAGTCTGGACCATCACATTACTAACCACCGTTAAATATGTTACAATAGCTTTGAGAGCTGATAACAATGGAGAGGGTGGTATTTTTTCTCTTTTTGCTTTGGTAAAAAGAAGAAAACCTTACTTAATAGTACCTGCAATTATTGGTGGATGTACACTTTTGGCGGATGGAATGATTACTCCTCCAATTTCAGTGGCTTCTGCGGTTGAAGGATTACTAATTCTTAATCCAAATATTCCTACCATTCCCATTGTATTAACGATTATCACCTTATTGTTCCTATTGCAAAGAATGGGTACAACCATTGTAGGTAAAATGTTTGGTCCGATTATGATGGTTTGGTTTACTATGCTTGGGATTTTAGGTGCGATTGGAATTGCACAAAATCCTAAAGTTTTAATTGCATTAAACCCTTACTATGCATATGACTTTTTAGTAAACTTCGATGGTGGTTTCTGGTTATTAGGTGCAGTTTTCTTGTGTTCTACAGGAGCAGAAGCATTGTATTCAGATATGGGACATTGTGGTAAAAACAATATCCGTGTAAGCTGGGCATTTGTAAAAACAGCCCTTCTATTAAACTATTTCGGTCAAGGTGCTTGGGTCTTGAATCATGTTGGTCAGAAAATTCCTGATGGAAATCCATTCTTCTCCATTATGCCTGAATGGTTTTTGTTACCCGGAATTATCATCGCAACTATGGCTGCAATTATCGCTTCTCAAGCCTTAATTAGTGGTTCTTTCACGTTGGTAGCTGAAGCTTTACGTTTAAATGTTTGGCCAAAGGTTACTATTAAATATCCTACCAACTTAAAAGGTCAGATTTATGTGCCAAGTGTAAACTGGTTATTATGGGTAGGATGTATGGTCATTGTATTGTATTTTGAAGAATCAGCAAATATGGAAGCAGCTTATGGTTTGGCAATTATTATAACTATGATAATGACAACAATTTTGTTGATAAACTT
>JAIYDG010000428.1 GCA_027487625.1 Bacteroidota bacterium | reverse complement strand
GGTCAAAATTTTGAAAGCCTAATTTCAGGAGTCGGTATTATTAAGGTACGCATAAAGACTTGTAGTTTGCTATTAATTATTGACTATTTAATCTTGAAACAGAAGAATTTATGTTACGTACTTTTTAAGGATAAAGTTGAATCGCTCGAGCTCGAGGATCGAAAAGAATCGGAAAATTCAAACAATGCAGGGCCGGAAGTGGATGCGAAAATTTCCAAACTTGAAAATGTGGTGTCTAAACTGGAGGAACGGCTTGAGGATCTCAAAAACTTTACTGTCAAAGTGGAACCAGTTGATCCGTTTTATGCGTAAGCAAATAATTTTTATTAAACGTAGAAACATATGCAAACATATAAAAAGTGTACTTTGCAAACATTTATAAATTTTAAATATGTCTAGGTGGAAAGTAACGTCTGGGTACAACTGGATTGTATCGCAACTGCCGCTATCAGCCGTAACCCTTGTCTTCACAATATTTGTAAGGTAAATGTTTTACTTTCTCGAGAGCTTATAATGAAATATTGTACTTTCTCGAAAGCTTATAATGAAATATTTTACTTAAAATGAAATACTGAGTTAAATTCATATCTTTGTAGATGGCTCGATAATCGATTTGCAAAAAGTTTTGCGAAAAGTCGAAAAATGAAGAGAAAAGTTAAATTCGCCTGTTCTTTCATATGTGCCGTTTTTCAATACTGGAAAGAAAGAAAAGAAGGCAAAGCAGTCATGACAAAGTCTGAATTTGTTCGCAAATATTACTACGAGTATCTGGAGCTTAACGAATCTGAACTAACTAAAGCTGAGGGTAATTTCTACTAAATTCACACACAATATGCTCAAAAATAATATTATTAATAATGCATTTGGAAGATTTGAAAATGCTATTTACATCTATTTCATTAAAAGTTCTAATTATTTTGAATGTAAATTAATTTTAGCAACTGGAGTTGCATACGTCACTCTACCCTGGAACCCTCCATATAAATCATCAATGAAGGACGGCAGAAAAAATGAACTAAACAGGTATTTTGTAATAACTTCTCAAAATAAGAAATTGTAACGTTAAAAGTTTTAAAAGTTAACGTTAATGTCTTTTCCTAGGTTAAGAAACAAACGTAACAACAGCGTGACCGATTCGCAGGATTCCGTGGCAGTTGAAGTGACTGGTGAATTTAGGTAATTGAATTAAGACCCTGTAGTCTGGGATCAATAGCGGGGTCTCGGTAACCGTACTTGTAAGGATAAGAAGATTTTAAAAGTAAAAGAATTTATCACGTTGAAAAATAATTTAAATTATTTGATTTACAGAAACGACATTCTTCTACAATCTCATCCTCTTCCAGTTACACACGAAGTTGAGCTGCAAAAGTAGGAAAAGCACAAAAGTATTTTAGTCTGTAAACATTCCTTGTAATTGCTTTGTTTTTAAGTTTAAACTATTAGAATAAAATTGTTTTTAATTTGAATGTCGTCAAATTACTTATCAACATTTGCATTTTTTAATAAAATGCATTGAAAACAAAAAAAACTATTTTTGCAAGCTATGTATTATCAGAGAAGAGCAAATGTTTTCTGCTGAATTAGAGTAAACTGGAATTTAACGATTGCTCATTTGTTTTTAGTCACTAAATTCATTCCACTTTAATTTTACTAGAAGGCTTTGCAAAGTTGAAACAAAATGTTCAAAGTTGGTCTTGTTTTTTTGACTCTTTTTTTCATCAGCTCAGGACTCGAGCTTGATGCAACCTGCATCGCAATCAGTAAGATTGTTCTTTGCACCAATTATTTCGACGTAGAAGAACGAGAAAGGTGTATGAAATACATCGAACCAGTCTACAATTGGGTAAATCTTTGTTGTTAGTCTTGATAAAAAGTAAAAGATATTTTATTTTGCTTACTGTTATGTAATATTGGAAAGTTTTTAAATTTAGATCTTGACTAGGTTACCCTTGACATCTGTGTAACTAACAGAACAAGCGAGCATAGATGTACGGATTTGAAAAGCAGTTGCCCCGACTACGTATACGTGGCCCTGTATTTACCGGGGTGGCCTGCAGATACCGAATACTATCTCTCATGCGGAAGCACATTATTACAATACCTTGTGCCCCTACTCTCCGTGAACATCTTTGCTCTGGTGGGCTGCTCAGTATGCTTCTGCATCTTGAGCAAAAAAACAAGACAGACTCAGACAGGAATTTGGAGGCCCAGGTCCAATTACGAAACTCTGAAGTAAATAATATGACAAATTTGTTCCTTGAAATTGATAAACTAAAAAAATATTTAATAGCTTTTAAATTTTGAAATAGGTTGTTTTCCGTAAATGTAATTTTTTGTTGAAAATATTAAAAATATCTTAAATTGGGAATGGATTGTTTCCGTAAAAAATATCAGTTTAAATTTGCTGATTAAATATTTTAATTTCTAATTTTCTAGTAACGTTTCTACTGATGAAGGAATCGAGGCTGAAACTATTGAGCTGTTTGGGTAAATTAATTTTAAAATTGAAGAAATTTTAACATTTAAAATTTTAATTTGTGTTTTTAAAATGTTAAATTTGGAAATTTAATTTCCAGAGTTTCAAACGAAGAAGCAGGCGAATTCTTGTGAAAAATAAGTACGTAAGAAAATTATTTGAATAGAATCTATTTCAATATTTACTGAAATGCAGCAATAATATCGTACAATTGTTCACGAATATCTTTAATCGTTGCAATAAATGAATAACGTTCTTCTTTTGTCAGATATAAAAGATAAAATTTAGCCTCAAATAGATTTAAAGCTAACAACATTTGTTGTAATTGTAATTTGTTTTGATTTTCCTTATCTTCGAGACGGTTTTGAATCCGATTGAGTTTCTTTTTAAGAACTTCGAATTGACGAGCACACTTTTTACACTTTGAATTCATATTAGCTCAAATTGAAGAGAAATAAAGTCTTACTTTCAAAGAGTTCCAGAAGGCAACAAGTTCCCTGATGAGATTGAAATGAAAGGCTAACAAAATGGGTTTCATTTATAAGTATTTTAGACATATCCTGAAAGGTGTATCTATTTTGGACAAGACTTATTTGCTTTGAATTCTGCCAGTTCAGTTTAATCCTTAGCAATAATATTTTTTTGGCCCGCATAAACATATTTGACCAAGTTTTAGCACCGCGACGGCAACATTTTTTTGGGTAAGCTAAAAATCGTTTTTTTATTTCCAGTTCCTGATCCAACGGAAAAATCAAGAACGCCAGATTTATTTTTTTTCCAAATTCGAATTAGGAGTATTCAAATGACTTTAAATTATTAATTATTGTAATATAGGCTAAACAAAGTAATCGTAAATCAGTTATAGGACATTTGATTGTTTATAACTCAAAAATAATCATTAATGACAAACTATTTTAAAATTCTAAACCTTTCTTAGCTTATAATTTGTTTTTAAAACGCGGAAATAACTAGTTTTTTGTGAATCATTGAAATTATTTTATTTTTCAATTTTAATTTTGTTTTTACAATTAACGATAATTTGGAAATTTCACATTTAAAGACATGCCTTAAAGAATCAGAGAGATAAAAACAATAATTTGTCTTTCGGTAATGTCTAAAACGGAAAATAGGTTCTGACTCGTGTCAATTTCCCCCGAAAAAACAGAAAAACAAGTTTTATTTGGGCATGTTTTGCATTATTTAAGGACAATTTTTATGTAAAGATATTTATTCAGTAGTGGTTCACTTTGCAATGAACTATTACGATCTATCTCTTAGTCAATCGAAGAGCATAAGAGAAAAAATAACCAGGTTGAAGACTCGATGGAGAAGTGATCCCCGGCTTCATATTCTTCACTCACACGATATTCTAATCATCAATCAAAAGTTTGAAATTATCGAAAATGTGACTAAGTTCAATGAAAACAATAAATTACTTATCAAACATTTTGAAGAATTGAAGTATTTGATCTTAAAGTCAGACGAAAGAATGTCATTTATGTCTCTTATTTTACTTGATTTAATAAACCAAGATTAAAAATGGTTTCAAATGTATTGTTATTTTATTTCAGAATCTACTTAGCAAAAAATCATTTCTTGTATTATTTAGTTTTTGAACTTTTGTTAAAAAGTCTATTCGAAGTTCGTAAACTTTAGACAAACATTGCAAAACAAAAATTCTTTCACTTGTCGATAATTTGGTTTCGGACAAAAACCGTTCCACCATCTCTGAAAAGTCTTTGAGTTCTTCCAGCTTATTACAGATTAAGTCAATTTTTGCAGTTAAGAGTGTTAGATAATTGGCATCACCCATGATGAACTATTTATGCCGCAGTTGCAGGAGAATTTTCTTCGTAGAGGAATATTCCGTCTTCATCCAACAATATGTAATGGGGTGTATCGATGCCCCAAAAGGTCAAAGGTCCGAGTGAAAAGTACGTCTCGATGCTAAATTTGTTTAGATAAACATTGTAGCCGTCATTAGGCATCACAGACAATTCGGGATCACAATTGTTACAATTACAGTTTTTCTTTGCACATTTTGTAGCAGAACAATGTTTAAAATGCAATTTTAATGCATTCTCGCCAACTATATTAGTTTGCAAACAATATTTACATGCTACTTGTCCGGAGAGTACTTGATCTGAAATGTAGAACAACACTTTTTTCATATTCGTTAATGACAATAATTTACAGAATTTTGCAAAAACTAAAAACCTATATTAGAATTTTTGGAAAAAAATATAAATTACTCTTTGAAATTTAAATGAAGACTGCGATTATTTTGTGGGTCAATCACGTTTTTATCCTAAACCTGTGCATTATGCGAAGGTCAAAACCATAAAAAAATTTACCGTTGATTTGACAACATTGCTTTTTATTTTTATTTGACAACGCTGCTTGAAGCAACAAGAAAAGTAAATAAATTTTCCAGAAAAAATCACTTCAATTTTTCATTTTGCTCTTTACGCATCGAAAATGGCAAACCTCGTTCAACAGAAAAATGATGAGTTGCGTGCAGCCTCGGAGGCCCTCTTGGATCTGGAGACGGAACTGATGACGTTGCAGTTGCGGCACAAAGACTGGAGGGAGAAGATCAGGTACAAGATCGTCCTGGCCTTCTACAAAAACGACGTCCAGAGGCAACAAAAGTTGTTTGTCAAACTCGAAGCACGCTCAAAGGTAATTAAGTATTCTGCTATGATGAGCTCATTACCATTAATTTGCAATTTTCTTTTGTTATAATGAGCGCTTTTGCGTAGGATTTCAATCGTCATCAACGACGCCTCAGAGGTAGAATCGAAACTGCCGAGGGTCACGTGGTCAGGGCGATGGCAGACAGCGCAATGGCAAACGCCAACCTGTGGAAGACTCGCCTCAGACAAAGGTGACCTTTTAGTTTTCTTCCTTGTTTTAAATTTTTCTTTAATGATGAAAATTAGTT
>JAIYDG010000348.1 GCA_027487625.1 Bacteroidota bacterium | reverse complement strand
TTGTTTAAGTCAAATGCATTCAAATGAACAGAATTGTATTTGTTCAATTTGTTTGATGTACCCATTCCTTTTACAAAATCGAATTCAGTAAATTCTTTTCCATCTACAGAATACTCCAAAGCAAAACCAGCATTGTTTATTTCGCTGCTTGTCGACCAGAACAAATCAACATTATTTTCTGAAGCAATAGCATTGAAGTTTCTTAATTCAACTGGCAAAGGATTGCTATTGGCATTGGTACCAGTAAAGATTCCCAATGAATTTAAACTAATTGAATTTGCAGCAAAATTTCCCTGCACATTATTTACTGTAGTTGAAGCAAAATTTGCCCAGGTAGTTCCTGTTCCTGAATAACGAGCTAATCTAAGGTTAATAGGACTTAAAACTGTTCCTAACATTGATGAATCTTGCAATAATTCTACTCTCACATTTAAACCTGTTCCACCAACTGATTGGAAATCCCAATAAGCATTCATAAAGGTAGTACCTGAAGGTGTATTTGAAGGATTCTTTCCAGAATAGAACTTTAAATCAACTGAGCTAGGAACAATACCTGTGCTACCCCAATTTACTTTGGCAATTCTTCTTGAAGCAAAAAAGAAATTAGAACTATCATTTAAGGCAGGAGCTTTATTTGACCAAGCAGAAATAGGAGTTGAAGTTGGTGTAAATTCAAAAGCACCAATATCAGTAGCACCTGTAGTAATTGAAGTTGAACGAACTCCAGTTTGATTATTAAAATCACCGCTAACATCTGAAATTCTTGTTCCTTTTCCATTAACATACCATGCCAAAGGAGAAGATGTTACAATACTTAAGTCATTAATTGAAGTGTCTGTGAACAATTGTTCAGCAGGAATATTAATAAATGATTCAGCCCAATTGGTTTGATTGGTATTAGTATATAAAGAATTCAAAGCTGTCCAAGATTGAGCAGCGCCACCTAATTCAGCTATTGAAGAAGTGTCAGCACCTACCATTAAATTGTAATTCAGATTAGCATTTGTTATGGCCAATGTAGAACCAACAGGGTATTGTTTTCCAGTACTTAAACTTCCTCTTTTATTGTAGAAAATATTATTTGTTGCTATTACATTAGCTGTGGAAGTTCTTTGAATTGCATAAGAAGTATTAACACCTGAGCTAACCAAACCATTGATAAAAATTGAATTATAGAAGTAGGTACAATTTCCAGAAGCAGATGCATTTAATATACCTGCAACTCTTGATTCACCAGTAGTTTCTAGACCTAAAGAAACCTGGTTATTTTGATAATTAATTCCACCCGTAGTTGAACAATACAATCCAACAACTTGTGTAGAATTGGCTCCAGTTCCCAAGCCCAAAGCAAATACTTTTGAAACTTTGTTTCTTTCAACAGTTAAATTAGTTCCTCCAGTGATGTACATACCAATAACAGGATATGAAGCAGTACCAAAATTAAAGTTTCTAATTTCTGAAATCTGATTTGAACGAATAATATGATTTGTTCCGCCTGTAATATGCATACCATTTAATGCATATAAACCAAAAGTTGTTGTGGCGTGATTACCTTCAATTTTTCTGATTATATTATTGGTAATTGTATGAGTACCATTGGTAGCATAAATTGCAGTATGTCTGTAAACAGTTGAACCAGCATAATATCTGTAATCTGAAATTAGATTTCCACTAACTACTGTTGTTGCATTGGCTAATTCTATTACTCCTGCATCACCTGCATTTCGTAAAGTATCATAAGGCATTGCAGCTCCTCCAAAAATATTATTGGTGATTTGAACATTACCTGAACCTACAACAATACATTTCAAAAAGTTAGTTGTTCCAGTTGAACTAATATTAGCAAATGTATTACTATCAATAACAATTGGATTTGTATTTGAAAGTGTAGTTGCTAAATTAATCATAGTTAAACTTGATGAACTTACAAAAGCATTTCCGCTTCTATTTGCTGATGCACCTCCAAAACTATTACCTTTAATAATATGTCCATTACCACCATTAACCGGAATAACAACCATTGCATTATTTTTAGTAATCTGTTGGTAGAAACTATTGTTTAAAATCCTCCAAAAGAAACCTGAAGTTGCACTTAAATTAATGCCATTGAAACCAAAATTATAAATTTCATTTCCACTGATTGTATTGTAATCATTATCAGGAGTACCTTGTGAGAAAATAGCAGTATTCGGAATATTTGAAGTAGAAACAGTACCTAGGGTATCTCTAAACATACACCCAATAACAGCGTTTGAATCGTTACCAGTAGCGCCAGGTTTGTTAGAACCAAAGAAATTCAACATACCAACAGTATTGTTTACACCTTCGATAATTACATTTCTAATGGTATCTCTTTGCGCATCATTTAATAAATTTAAAGTAGCTGAACCTTGCACTCTGTTCATAATTCTGATAAATCTTCCTGAACCATTAAAACTACCATCTATAATTACTTTATCAGCACCATCAAGACGAATAACAGCAGAATTCGAAGTTGTAATAGATGCAGTTAAACTTCTTAAAGTTGCTGCATTTGGAACAATTCTAATAGTAAACTCATTATTATCTTTAGGCATTTCATTTAAAGCTATTGTTCCTGGTTCCTCAATATCTGATGTAATTTCTAGTACCACATTTCCAGAAATACTTCCATTGTTTAAAGCTTGAAATGCACCTCCTACCCCTGTTAATGTTGCAAAAGTTTGTCCGGCACCCACAGAATAAGTACCTGAATAAGGAATTAAAATAGCATAAAAACTATTTAAAACCGGATGAGAAATAATTGAATTCACATCAGTAGCTTCTACTCCACCCGGATTGGAAGCAATATTTAAATTGATACTTGAATCTTGGGCAATTACATAATAATATAATGAATCGCCTGCTATTAGTCCTCCTACATTTATCGGATCAATTGTAAAATTCCATGTCCCATTAAATTTATCTCCACTTTGCAAAATCCCAGGAGAAGAGAAATATGTTCCTGAAACCATCTTTTTGTAATAGATTCTTGGACGATTTGTACCAGCAACAAAAACACCAGAAACATCAGAAATAGTTGCAGTTAAAACTCTTGATGTAACAATGCCTGTGCTGACTAAATTCATGTAAGAAATTGCTGGTGGGATTACATCAATACCAACAAAGTTTCCTG
>JAIYDG010000472.1 GCA_027487625.1 Bacteroidota bacterium | reverse complement strand
CCTAATGTATTGTTTTTGAGAGTCGGGTTGAAAAATATATCTTCGAAAAAATTCAATACCATGTTATTAACCACCACACCAACAGTAGAAGGAAAAAGAGTCACAGAGTACAAAGGAATTGTAACAAGTGAAGTTATTATCGGAGCAAATTTTGTAAAAGATATTTTCGCAAGTTTTAGAGATTTCTTTGGAGGTCGCTCTAATTCTTATGAAAATGTTTTAAAAGAAGCAAAAGTTGATGCTTTAAGAGAATTAACCCAAAATGCACAAATCATGGGAGCTAATGCTGTTATTGGCATTGATTTAGACTATGAAACATTAGGACAAAGAGGAAGTATGTTAATGGTTACAGCTAGCGGTACTGCTGTAAAAATTGAAGATTAATATGAAGCAATTTAAAGAAACTTATCGTTCAAAAGTTGCAGAACGATTGATGAGATATGTTCAAGTAGATACTTGTGCCGACCCAAATTCAGATACTCAACCTTCATCAATGAAACAAAAAGATTTGAGTAGAATTTTGGTTGAAGAACTTAAAAGTATTGGTTTAATTGATGCAGAATTAGATGAGTGGGGTTATGTTTATGCTACATTACCTGCAACTGCAGAAGGCAATCATCCAGTGATTTGCTTTTGCGCCCATGTTGATACTTCACCTGATTGTAGTGGTACCAATGTAAAACCAATCCTTCATAAAAATTGGGATGGTACAGATATTGTATTACCTGATGATACTTCGATTGTTGTTTCAAAAAATCACCATACTTATCTTCAAGAAAGAATTGGAGATGATATCATCACTGCTTCTGGATTAACATTATTAGGTGCTGATGACAAAGCCGGTGTTGCAGTAATTATGGATGCAGTTGATTACTTAGCACAACATCCTGAAATTCCACATGGCAAAATTAGAGTTTTGTTTACGCCTGATGAAGAAATTGGAAGAGGTGTAAATAAAGTCGATATGCAAAAATTAGGTGCAGATTTTGGATATACTTTGGATGGTGGTGAAAGAGGTAGTTTAGAAGGAGAAAGTTTCTCAGCCGATGGCGCTTTGGTTACTTTTTATGGAATCAGTGCTCATCCAGGATATGCAAAAGGCAAAATGGTGAATGCACAAAAAGTTGCTGCACATTTTTTAAATAGCCTTCCTACAGATTCATGGACACCTGAAAGCACTTCTGGATATGAAGGATTTGTTCATCCAGTTCATATCGAAGGAGGCGCAGAGGAAAGTAAAATTCAATTTATTATAAGAGATTTTGAAACAGCCAAATTGAAGGAATATGAAGATAGATTAGAAGCTTATGCAAAAGCAACTTGCGAAAAATTTGCTGGTTCATCTTATTCAATCAAAGTAACTGAACAATACCGAAACATGAAGGAAATGTTAGATACTGTTCCTCATGTAATGGAAAGAGCTGCTAAAGCTTATAAATCGGCTGGCATCGAACCTCAGATCATGAATATCAGAGGAGGAACAGATGGTTCAAGACTATCTTTTATGGGATTACCTTGCCCAAATATTTTCACTGGCGAAATGGGCATCCACAGCAAACAAGAATATGTAAGTGTTCAAGATATGGAAAAAGCTGTGGAGATTTGTTGTTTCATAGCAGCTGTATAGAACTTTGGCTTTTAGCTATTGGCTATTGGCTTCTGCCAATGGCCAACAGCTAAAGTTTTACTATTTCAAATACGCCACAAACATCCAAACCAATTTTTCTTGCTCTCTTATATAATCACTCATAAGAGCATTCGTGGCTTCATCATTGGCATCGGCAGCTATTTGAAGAATTTCTCTTTGAATACGAATCAAGACTTCAAAGCCTTCCAACAAATTACGAACTGCTTCTTTGCCTTTGCTCATGTTTTTGATTTCAGGAATTTCAGATTTCACCAAATATTCTGAAAAACTATGAATTGGTACAGCTCCTAAAGTTAGAATTCTTTCAGCAATTTCATCGATTTTTAAAATCGTATTGTTATAAATTTCTTCAAATTTTAAATGTAATTCAAAGAACTTTTCTCCTGTTATATTCCAATGAAATCCTCTTGTATTCATATAAAATACTTGGTAGTTTGACAATAACAAATTCAGCTTTTCTGAAAGTATTTCTGTTTGTTCAGGTGCTATTCCTATATAGTTTTTCATGGATTTTGATTATTGATTTTTTAAAATTGAATTGAAGTAAATGACCTTACAATTGCTGTTAGTTTAATGGCATCAAATATTCTGTTTTCTGAAGTGCCAAGTTTTAACAATGAAGCTTCATGAGCATTTACACACAATTCACAACCATTTAATGCAGATACAGCCAAACTCATTAGTTCAAAAAACTCTTTTCCAAAAACCGGATTCATCATGATACTCATTTTAATGCCTGCAGGTGAATTTTGATACACATCTTTTTTGGTAAAATGTCTGAATCGATACAATACATTGTTTGCATTCAATAAACTTACGCATGCATATGTTTCAGCTATCTCAGCTTCTGTTGCGCTTTCATTTATAGCTAATTTAGTGAAAGAATCAATAGCCAATTTGTTCTTTTCATTGATGGCAACAGAAAGGGCTAATAAATAAGATTCTTTTTTTGATAAGGTTGAATAAGACAATGCATTTCCTAGATTGATTTTTAAATCTCTTAAATACCTGTTTTCAGTTTCTACAATTGTTTCCAATCCTTTGGAAACATGCTCCTGACCAGCAATTTGTAACATTGCCTGTAGGGTTTCATTCATTACTATAGCTTCCATTATGCATTTATAGTTTCTTCGCCTTTTACCCAATTACAAGGACATAATTCATCAGTTTGTAAAGCATCTAATACACGCAAAACTTCGTTTACATTACGGCCTACACTTAAATCATTAACCGATACCCAACGAATAATTCCTTGTGGGTCTACAATAAATGTTGCACGGTAAGCAACTTTCTCATCAGCAGATAATATTCCCAATTCTTCAGCTAAAGATTTTGAAGTATCTGCTATCATTGGAAAACGTAAGTCTTTTAAGTCATTGTGGTTGTTTCTCCAAGCAGCATGCACAAATTCAGAATCTGTTGAAGCACCATACAAAATTGCATCACGGTCGCTGAAGTCTAAAAAATGTTTGTTAAACTCTGCAATTTCTGTTGGACATACAAAAGTAAAATCCTTTGGCCACCAAAACATCACCATCCATTTACCTGAAGCTTTGTGCTCGTTGGATGAAATGTCAGCAAACTCTTTTCCTTTTTCAATTGATACTACTGATTTTTTGTTGAACTCAGGAAACGCATTCCCGATTGATAAAATTCTATTTTGCATTTGTTTGTTATTAATTTCTGTAGCAAAACTCTATGAATTTAATTGTTCAATCAAACTGATATTTTCTATCTTTGCATAGATAAAATCTATGAGATGAATTTACAACAACTAGAATATATAGTAGCAATCGACCAGCATCGTCATTTTGCAAAGGCAGCAGAATCTTGTTTTGTTACTCAAGCCACTTTGAGTATGATGGTAAAAAAGCTCGAAGAAGAATTAGGTCTTTTATTGTTCGATAGAAGTAAACAACCTGTTTGTCCAACCGATGCTGGCAAAGAAATTATACAACAAGCACGTATTGTTTTAAGAGAATCATCAGCCATAAAAGAAATTAGCAATGGCATAAAAAAGGAAGTAAAAGGTGAATTACGAATGGGAATTATTCCAACTCTTGCCCCCTATTTACTTCCATTATTTCTAAATAATTTTTTGAAAAAATACCCAGAAGTTCATCTGAATTTATTTGAAATTAGTACTGCCGAAATTCTGTCGCATTTAGAAAAAGACTTGATAGACATTGGGATTCTTGCAACACCACTTCATCTAGAAGCTTATACTGAAGAGCCTTTGTTTTACGAACCTTTTGAAGTCTTTGTTTCGAAAAAAGAAAACAAACTTAACAAGCAATTTTTGCTTCCAAAAGATTTAGATATTAACCGACTTTGGCTTTTGGAAGAAGGTCATTGTTTACGAACCCAAATGTTGAATTTATGCGAATTACAAAAGCAGGATTTAGATCGACAATTAAATTATGAAGCAGGTAGTATTGAATCTCTTTTAAGAATTGTAGAAGTAAATGAAGGAATAACCATTGTGCCTAAATTAGCTACCTTGGATTTTAATGCCGGTAGAAAAAAGCAATTGAGGCAATTCTCAAACCCAGTTCCTGTAAGAGAAATAAGCATGGTGAGTTACCGACAATATGCCAGAAGAAACCTGAGTGAAGTTTTGAAAAAAGAAATTATTCAGAGTGTCGAAGGTAAATTGGAAACACTTCGAAAAACAAAGGTGATTGCAATTTAGTCGATGGTGGCAATTACCTTCAACTCAATACCAATTGGAGTTGGCAGGCAATTAATTTCCAAGGTTGTTCTACAAGGAGGATCTATTTTAAAGTATTCAGCCCAAATCTTATTATAAATTGGAAAATCATCTTTCATATTTGTAAGAAATACTGTTACATCAACAATTTTATCCCAGCTACTGCCAGCATCTTCCAAAATCATTTTGATATTATTAAAAACAGAATGACACTGTATAGCAATATCATAAGATAGAATTTCACCATTTTCACCTAATTCAACACCAGGAATTTTCTTGGTTCCTTTTTCTCTCGGGCCAACTCCCGATAAAAATAAAAGATTCCCAACTCTTTTAGCATGAGGGTAATGACCTACAGGTTCCGGGGCTTTATTTGAGTATACGTCCATGTGATTTTGAATGATTCACAAAAATATAAAAATAAGTGAGTTTTGGTTTAAGTTTTAAAGGCTAATTTTGAAGAATGCATTTACACTATCTACTCATTGCTCATAAAAATCCAGAACAATTAAAAAGATTAATTGAGCGACTAAAGTATAAAAATTGCAGCTTTTATATTCATATCGACAAAAACGCTAATATTCAGGAATTTAAAAGATCAATTTTAGAAAATGATCAAATTACTTTTGTTCCCGAAGTTGACAGAATAGAATCAAAATGGTGTGATATAGGCACAGTAAATGCAACACTAGCTTTATTAAAACAAGTTGATTTTGAAAAGAAACCAGGGTATTGCATATTGATGAGTGGGCAGGATTATCCAGTAAAATCGAATGAATACATTTATAATTATTTCTTAAAACATAAAGATTCAGAGTTTATAAATATTTTTAGTTTACCCAATCCAATTTGGTTAAACAATGGCTTATTAAGACTTGCTTTTTATAAGATTGATTTGTCATCCAAAAAAGGTGATTTGTTAGTGATTCCTTCTATTTACAACAAGGAATTTTATACAATCAAAAACATTGTTAAAACTATAATTTGTATTGTTCGAGGTAGAATTGACATCCTACAAAAAATCAGCAAAAAAAGAACCTATCCTTCTTATTTAGAAGCACATGGTGGCGATACTTGGTGGACTTTATCTACCGAAACATTATCGAAAATCCTGGATTTCAAGAAAATTCATCCCGATTATTTATTGTACCATACAGATACATTTTGTCCTGATGAAACCATGTTCCATAGTATTATTCCTTTGTATCAAAATGAATTAAAAAGACGAATTCTACCTTCAACAACTTATTCCAATTGGACAAATCCTGATGTATATAAAGTTGGGATGTTTTCGAAATACCAATTACCAAGAAGCATGAATATGGATGATTTTGAAACCATTCAATCTTTACCAGAACATATTTTATTTGCAAGAAAATTTGATTTTGACATAGACATACAAATTCTTGATAAAATCGACGAAACGCTACTAAACTAAGGATTCAAGGAATTATTACTTACGAAATAACTAAAGAATCTGTATTGAAATACTTTGATAAATGGTTTCAAAATCAAAGTATACCATTTTGGTTTAAGATGATTTAATTGCCAAGCTTTTCTATCTTCAATATTGGCTTTCAAACGATTTAAGAAGCTTCTGTTACTCGCACCACCAGTGCGCATTTTCACAAAAAACTTAGGAATATATTTAATACTAATTTGATGCCTCATAATTAATCGAAGCATTAACTCATAATCAGCTGAACTCTTTAACAGAGTATTAAAAGCTCCATACTTTTCATAAACCGATCTTTTCACAAAAAAAGCCGGATGAGGAGGCATCCAACCTTTATAAAAATCACTTGGTGGAAAAGTTCCACTGTCCCAAACACGCACTATTTTATTGGTATTTTTGCCATCAACATAATACAAATTCGAGTAAACTGCATCACATTGATAAGTTTCGAAAGCCTCAACAATTTGAGATAAAACCATATCGTGCGTATAAAAATCATCAGAGTGTAACATGGCAATGATTTCGCCACTTGCCATAGCTATTCCTTTGTTTAAAGCATCGTAAACACCATTATCAGGTTCTGAAATGAACTTGTTGATTTTGTCTCCATAAGATAAAGCAATTTCAACAGTACCATCTTTGGAGCCACCATCAACAATAATATATTCTATATCGACATTACGCTGTGATAATACAGATTGTATGGCATCATGAATATAGGTTTTGTTATAATAAACAGCAGTAATTACAGAGATTTTCAAATCGACTTCCCTCCTTTCATAGTGCTGTTGATCGTATCTCGAACTGTATCAAAATACCAACCGTATTTTGCAAAGTATTTAAAAGCTGATAAGATATGGTACTTTAACAATTTGAAACTTTTATAAGAACCTTTTTCAAAATGATGTATGATTGAAACTTCTGGATAATAAATTGTCTTATAATATTCATTGATTCTTCTGCTTAAATCAGTATCCTCTAAATACATGAAAAATCTTTCATCAAAAAAACCTACTGTTTTTAAAGCAGAACATCTCATCAACATAAAACAACCAGATAAATTAGGAACCTCCATAATTTGATCATAATCTTTATGTTTAAGCTCGTACTGTTGTAATCTATTATCGAAAATTGATTTTAGGAATCCTGGAATAAACCTTCGCATGATTAAATCGAAAGGTGTTGGAAGCATTTTACACAAATACTGAATTTGTTTATCTTCATACAATACTTTCGGCATCAATAAGCCAATATTAGGCCTCTTTTCAAGGTATTCCAACATTTTCATAATTGAACCTGATTCGAATTCAATATCTGGATTTAATACCAAATGATAGTCGAACTCATTTACAACAATTGACAAAGCTTTATTATGTGCTTTTCCATAGCCAAGGTTTTTATTGTTAAAAATGTATTCAATACGACTATCTTGAATATGATTACTTATTTTATCTGTTTCAGAATTATCAATAATAAACAATTTGATTGGTGCCGGAATCTGAAGCACATTCTCTATCAATCCACTTATAATTTGGTATGAGTGATTATATAAAACAATAGATAAGCTTAATTTTACTTTGGATTCCATCAAGAACCTGCAATCAATATAAAATCTGACTATTTTCCGAATAATACTTCCCTATTCCCTATTTTTCATATAATTCCATATAGGAGGAAGTCATTTTTTTTGCAGTCAAAGAAAAGTTATTGTTTGCAAAACCAGGTTCATTTTCCATCATTAACTGGCTCAATTCCTGAACATTTGAGCAAGAAAAAAAGCTAGCCTGATTAGAATTTTCATCAAATATTTCGCGGTGTTGAGGTATATCAGAAAGAATACAATACAAGCCACAAGAAGCTGCTTCTACCACTGTATTTGGTAATCCTTCAGAATGGCTGCATGATATAAAAACATCAGATGCTTGTAAATATTCATAAGGATTGTTTTTAAAACCTAATAATTGAATTTGTGCATGATTTTCAACCTTCAATTTTAAATCGTTCATTTCTGGTCCATCACCTAAAATGAGTAATATTTCATTCGACTCTAGAGATTTCTCTAAAAATGCCTCAACCAGTGTTTTTGGGTCTTTTAGTGGTGTTAATGCACCTATACTCAAGAAAATTTTTGAGTTAAGATTCAAGTTGAGTTTTTTTCGAAGTTTGCTTTTTAAATCAGAATCAGGCCTAAAAAACAACTGTTCATCTGCTCCATTTTGAATTACATGTATATTTGGAACCTGACTATAAATATTAGCTAATGTATAAGAAACAACAGTTTTGATATCAGCATTTTGAAAAGATAAAAACTCTTTTTTTGCAATATAGGAACCTAATAATTTACCATAAGTTTTTTGGTAATTAGGCTCTAGATTTGAAGCCAATGATACCATTTTTTTATAGGAACCTAAGTATTTATAAGCATAATAAGAAGGCCTATAAGTAGAAGTATGGATTATATCAGGATTGATTTCTTTGACTTTGTTTATTAATTGATTCTTTAAAAAAAAGAGTGCTTCAATTCTTGATAAATTCAAAGATTCCAAATGAACAGGGATGTTTTTAAATCTATCTATTTGTGTATTTATTGGTTCAGGAGATAAAGTTAAGATATAAACTTTAAATCTTGAGTAATCAATGTATTTGCAGGTATTGAACAATACTTGAGTGATTCCTCCTGATTCTAAAGTTGAAGCTATATACAATATCTTTATCCTTTTGTTCATTTAACCAATTTTAAATTAAACAAAAGAACCAAAATGAACTTAGTTACAAAGCCAGGTAAATAAGATAAAACAGCTAAAATCTTTAATTTAAAAGTATTTGGGAAATAAGAGATTCTTGCATCATTCACAAAGGCTCTAGCTTCTTTAATTCTACCTGTTTTTAAGCATGAAACCAGGTTTAAAAACAATTGCTTGGCTATACATGCACGAATATCATCCTGAAATTTGAAAGCATTTTGATGTAAAAGTAATTTTTCTAATTCTTTAACAACAGGTAATTCAAAGCATAATTTTTCAGGTGCATCCGATCTATTATCAGCCGACCTAACATAAACCACATCAGCAAAATTACTTAGTATAATTGGGTAATTCAGGAATATTAGAGACCATAATAAACTATCTTCTCCATAATGAATTTCAGGATTAAAACAGCCCAGCTTCAACAATACCGATTTAGGAACGCAAGCCGCATCAATATGAATTGGAGAATCACCCGATGAAATGTCTTTGAAATAGTTTTTTAAAACAATATTCTCCCCTTCTTTTGATTGAGAAAAAATACGTTCCCTTTGACTTCCATTTGATTCTACAATGAAATAACTATTGGCGTATAAACCCATATTAGGGTGTAATTGAATCAAATCTTTTAAATGACTCAAATGATTTTCCAACCAATAATCATCAGCATCTAAAAAACAGATATAATCAAATTTTGCTTCCTGAATGCCTTTGTTTCTGGCAGATGAAACTCCTTTTGTTTTTTCTGATACAAACCTGATTCTTGGGTCGATTATTGATTTAGCTTTTTCAAAACTTAAATCTGAAGAGTTATTATCAACTACAATAATTTCAAAATCAGAAACAGTCTGGTTTAATACAGATTGAATTGCTTTTTGAATGTATAGCTCTTTATTGTAAAGTGGAATGATAACTGAAAACATGTTAATTTAAGTTTGATACCTTTTTACTATTAAAATATTTCAGTTTTCTATACAACAAATATACATTTGGATGAGTTATCAATTTATTGTAAAAGAAGGTTTTAATCAATGAAATCAAATAAATGATTTCATTCAAATACAACATGAATTTACTTGAAAAATCCTTCAATAAAATCCTGTTTTCAAAGTGCATTCTTTTGTAACTATTTTGGTTTGATGAAACGCCTTCTTCCTTATAAATGGCAATAACTTCATCAATATATGTAAAAACAGAAGTTCCCAATTCAAATAAAACTTTGTTCATCCAGTAAAAATCGGCACCAATCCTGAATCTCTTTTCATCAAACAAACCAATTTTATTAAATACAGAACGATGAGTTAAAATAGATTGATGATTGAGTTTTAAAACGCCATAAACAATATTATCACTTAAAACCGGATGGTAATGTTTGATATATTTTACTTGTCCTTTCACCATGATTGTGTTACCATAAACAATGCCTTCGTTTTCCAATTTTCCTGAATTTACAATTCTATCCAGGAGATTTTTATCATCAATAAAAGCATCACCCATGTTCATCAAAATAATCCAATCTCCCTTTGCCAAACGAATTCCTTTGTTCATGGCTTCATAAATTCCGGAATCTATTTCAGACACCAAAACATCAATTTT
>JAIYDG010000009.1 GCA_027487625.1 Bacteroidota bacterium | reverse complement strand
TTAAAATAAATTTCCAATGTCACCCTGGTTCAAATCCTAATAATATTCAAATTGAATATGATGGCGCGAATGATATTCAGATTAAAAATGGAGAATTCATTACCAAAACAGATTTAGGAGAAATTAAAGAAGAAGCACCATTCAGTTTCCAAGGAATTGAATCCAATTCAATTCAAACATCCTATCATTTAAACAAAAAAGTTTTAAGTTATAATCTTGCTAATTATTCTAAAAACCAAACTTTAACCATCGATCCAAATATTGTATTTGGAACCTATATTGGCAGTGCTGCTGATAATTTTGGCTTTTCTGCAACTTATGATAAAAACGGATATGCTTATGGTGCAGGAACAGTTTACGCTTCAAATTTTCCTGCAACTGCTGGCGCATATGATTTAATTTATGCAGGAGGTCAAAACAGTTCGGGAGAATCCGCTAGAGATGCTTTTGTATCAAAATTTTCTCCTGATGGAAGTAGTTTAATTTATGCTACATTCTTAGGAGGTGCATCAAATGAACAACCGCATAGCATGACGGTAAACAATTTAGATGAACTAGTAATTTTTGGAACAACTACTTCAAATACCTTTCCAACAACAAATAATTCTTACGATACTACACTCAATGGAAATCATGATATCTTTTTATGTAAACTTAGTAATGATGGAAGCACATTAATCGCATCTACTTTTGTTGGTGGAGTTTTTGATGATGGCATTAATGGAAATATAACCTATCCGTATTCAAATCAAACAATACTACTTCCTTATAACTATGCCGATAATTATAGAGGTGAAGTAATTTGTGATGTATCAGGAAACATATTTGTAGCAACCTCAACAAAATCAAAAAACACTGATAACCTTCCAATCATTAATCCAGCTCAAGCATTATATGGCGGTGGATGGCAAGATGGCTTTTTGTTTAAAATGAATTCGAATTTAAACACCATGTTAGCTTCAACCTATATTGGTGGAAGTGGTGATGATGCAGCCTATTCTCTTTGCCTTGATAATTTAAATAATTTGTATGTTTCTGGTGGAACAACAAGTACTGATATAACAGGTTTTCAAAATTCACCAAAAGGTGCTATGGATGGTTTTGTTGCAAAGTTTAGTGCAAGTACTTTAAGCCGATTAAACTTGGTTTATTATGGAACTACTGGCAACGACCAATGCCAATTTGTGCAAGTTGACCCACAGAATTTCCCTTTTGTGATGGGCCAAACAAATGGAAATATTACTCCTACAGCAGGTGTTTTTTCTCAAACAAACGGAAAACAATTTATAAGTAAGTTAAGCAAAGATTTAAGTAGTGTAATCTTATCTGGAATCTTTGGTCCTTCTATGACAGAACCCGGATTATCGCCATCTGCATTCATGATTGATAATTGCGGCAGAATTTATGTTTCAGGTTGGGGCGGACAAACAAATTATAATTATCATGTTGGATTGAATGATGTTTACAATTTGCCTGTTTCAACAAATGCCTTTCAAACATCAACAGATGGTTCTGATTTTTACTTGGGTGTATTTTCACCAAATATGGGTTCATTGTTATATGGCACTTATATTGGTGGAGGAACCAGCGCAGAACATGTGGATGGAGGAACTTCCCATTTCGACAAATCAGGTATAATTTATCAAAGTGTTTGTGCAGGTTGCGGTGGTTTTTCTGATTTTCCAACAACAGTGACAGCCCATTCAAGAACAAATCCCGGTAAAAGACCTGCAAATCCTAATATTGGCGGATGTAATCTTGCCATGTTTAAATTCGATTTAAGAACCTATTTAGCAGCACCGGTATTTCAAGATACTATATTAAATATTGAAGCCGGAGATGAATTAAACTTCAAAATTATTGCAACTGATTCAAATGGCGATAGAATGACTTTCTTCGCATCTTCTCCAATATTTGCAAGCCATATAAACAGGGCTCAATTAACAGATACAATTGATATTCCCGGCAGATATGAGGTAGATTTAAAATGGACATCAAATTGTAATTATGCCAATAAAGATACAATTGTAATTGATGTTGAATTCAATGATAATGCTTGTCCAACACCAAATATTACAAAAGGTAAAGTTAAAATTGTTGTTCAATCATTTCCTATACCGGCGCCATTTCCATCTTGTTTAAGGGCATTATCAGATAATAGTGTAGAGTTAAATTGGATTGCGCCTACACCAGAAACTTATTTAAACAAGTATCGCATTTTGCGTAAAACCGGAATCGAAAACCCAGTTGTTTTATATGATTCAATTCTTGCTGGCCCACCTGATTTATATAAAGACTTATTTGCTATCGACCATTTAAATTCAAACTATTGTTACCAATTAATTAGCTTAAACAATTGTTTGATTCCGGGTGACACCTCACGAACAATCTGTTCAATAATAAAAGATGATACGCTAACTGATCTAGGATTTTCAAATATTGAGAATGAATTTTATACAATTAATGCTTTTGATACTTTAACAATTTCAAAGGTATTTTATGATACAGATCCTAAAGATTCAGTATTTCTTCAGGTACAAACAAGTATCAATCAAGCAGCAAAATTTATGTACCGTGCCGAAAACAATTCAAGTTTTGGATTATTCTGGGCTAGGTATATTAGCGATTGTTCAGATGTTGGCGACACAATTGAAATTGAAATTGTTTTGTACGATAATCAATGTCCTGCACCAAGAAGAAAAACTAAAAAAATAAAAATATATATCGCTCCATTTTCTCCTGCTCCACCTACAAGTTTAGGTTGCCCAAGAAGATATAATAATGATACGATTGAGATTAGATGGAAAGCATTACAAACAAATCAATACACACAAAAATTATACGTCTTAGAAAGTATTGATGGAGCAGGTTTTAGTCCAATATTTGAAACTTCCAATTTATCTTCAACAGCTTTGATTTATAATAAAAAATTCGATTTTAATTCGAATTATTGTTACAAAGTAGTAAGCTCTGATGTTTGTAATATTTACAGTGATTCATCGGTTGAAGTCTGCACAAAAGATGCCAACAAAACTCCTCCTGCAATTGGAATTCATACTGTTAGTGTTGTGAATGATAAATCTATTGAGATTAAATGGCAATCTGTGAATAAAGATAGTTTTTGGCGCTATGAACTTTACAAAAAAACAGGAAGAATCGGAAGTGATTATCAGTTGATTCATTTATCATCAAATGCAAATGATACAGGTTTTATTGATTCAGAAGTTTCTGTTGATGATTTTTCTTATTGTTACAAAATTTTTAATACAAATGATTGTGGAACCTTAAGTTTCCCTAGTAAAGATGCTTGCTCAATTGTCCTTCAGGGAATAGTTTATCCTTTTGAATTTCATCAGCTATATTGGTTACCTTATTCCTATTTCAAAGAAGGTTTAAACAGGTATGAACTATTCAAAACAGAACCAGGTATTTATTCTGAAAAGTTACATGAAACTACTTTTGATAAAACAGTAGAATCAACAGATAAAAACCTAAACCCTGATAATGGTTTGTACCAATACAAAGTGATCGCTTACGACAATCAAGCAAGTCCACCTTATTCTAGTGTATCAAATACAGTTGATTTAGTTGAACCACCAATACTTAATGTTCCAAATGCATTTACTCCAAATGGTGATTTATTGAATGATGAATTAAAAACCGTTCATATTTTTGTTAAAGATTATCATTTGAGAATTTTCAACAGATGGGGCGAATTAATTTGGGAAAGCAAGAATAAAAATGAAGGCTTTATTGGTGAAAATAAATCAACAGAATTGGCAAATGATGTTTACTTTTATATTGTTGATTATTCCGGTTGGGATGGTTCTTCTTATAGTAAAAAGGGTAATGTTACGATTTTGAGGTAAAAAAAATGACCCGATAAATCGGGTCAAAATATTAGTTAAATTTAGATCTGAGTTTAATTTGAGTCAATCTTCTTTTGGTATCCAAAGAAAAGTCCCCATCCATCATCCACTGGTAATATCCATGGTCGTTTTTTAATACTTGTTCAACCAATTTACCTTTGTGTTTTCCAAAATTAAATACCTCTTTTCCTTCTTCATTGTATTGCATTCTGCCTGCCAAATCAACATTTCTAGTTTGCCCTGACATCACATGTAAATGGTCGATATCGTTTTTTAGGTTTTCGTAATGGTTAATTTGAGCCATTAAAACTTCTAAAGTTGCACGCGTATCATCCATTGCATGGTGTGCATTTTCAATTGTTTTATTACAATAGAATTTGTAAGCAGCTCCCAAGTTTCTAGGCTCCATGGTGTGATATATTCTTTGTGCATCAATGAACTTTCTATTTTCTACATCAAAATCAACTCCAGCTCTTAAGAACTCCTCTACTAATAAAGGAAAATCGAACTTGTTTGAATTAAAACCGGCAAAATCACATCCTTTCATAAAATCTGCTAATTCTTTTGCAACCTCATTAAACTTAGGAGCATTGGCAACATCAGCATCACTAATTCCATGAATGGCAGTAGATTCTGGTGGAATTGGCATTCCGGGATTGATTTTCAATAATTTAATTTCTTCAGAACCATCAATATGAACTTTAATGCATGCTATTTCTACAATTCTGTCATTTGATATACTGATACCGGTTGTTTCTAAATCGAACACAACCAAAGGCTTTTTTAAGTTTAATTGCATAGTTATATAAAAAAGAAAACCGAGCTTTTAAAAAACCCGGTTTATAATAAATTTCAATAGTATTTATTCTAATTCTTCGGTAAAACCTGAAGTCTCTTCAGCCTCTCCTTCTTCGCCACCTTCACCATTATCAAACAAGCCAAATTCATCAGCCTCATCATCAGAAATTTCACCTGGAATTTCTTCTGATCTGTTCAGATAATTTTTAGTTATTTCATCAAACTCATTATCATCAACCACCCCAAATCTTTGTACTTTATCATATTGTTTTGGAGCTAAACCTACAGATTTACTGCAAGTTGGATAAGTGATTTTAGGATTTTCTGTAGTTGAAATATTAACTAATTCAATCATAAATGCCCAACATTCAATAAAATCATATACATACATAATTTTTTGATGAGGGTCGTTTACAAATTGATTCAATTTAGATTTGGCCATAATTGGAATTGGATTATCAGAATTTTCTGACATATCCTCCAAAGTAATTTCCTGACCTTTTTTCCAAGCATCAGTACTCATATAAAATGATGCCATGTGTTTAGAATCAAATTTCAAAGATTCTAAAATTGCATGATGAAAATCCAAAAAAGTTTGGGTTGATTTAATTTCAATTACCCTATAAATATCTTCGAACTCTTCGAAATAAACTTTAAACTTATATACTGCCATACCATTTTTGTTCGAATGCGAATTTGGGAAAAAAATCCAAGGTCTCAAAAAAGCATTTCATTTTAATTCCATTATCTTTTACTAAACGTTAATATTAGACACTTAAATACTGACATACAGAATATTAAAAAATTTATCTAATTAAATTAAACTTCCCACTAAATAAACGCGGTCTATCTAATCTATCATAAACAATCAATTCAAATGTATAAATATCACTTGGTTGGGCATTTCCTTCAAAATAGCCATCCCAGCCAAAATTAAGATTGTTTGATTTAAAAATTGGAACTCCATACCTATTAAAGATAGTAACCTCCCCTTTCTTATAGCCATAATATTCAACTCCAAAAACATCATTTATTCCATCGTTATTTGGAGTAAAAGCTGTGGGTGCAAAAATTGTCCAACCCGAATAAATCCTACCAGTATATTGCATTGAATCGGTGCATCCAAAAGCTCCTATTGCCCATAAAGTAACTGTTAACTCGCCAGAATCTTTTAATGTTTTACTTAAACTAGTTTTGTATCCATCATCCACTAAATCATTATCAAAATACCACATTAATCGAGTTGCATTACTTCCATTAAATGCAAAATTTATGACATCACTAATTATCCATTCAGTTGGATTAAATACAAAACTTGCAACAGGTTTTGGCACTGCTATTATTTTTTTACTGATGCTCGTACTTGTACATGAGGCAATCATACCTCTTAAGTTTATTACAGTATCTTGTTTGGGGAAAATAATCAGTGTTTGTGAACCTTCAATTTCATTCCAAAAATATTTGCTGGCACCAGATGCATTTAAAATTACAGGGTCACCAATACAAACAGAATCTTCTGAGGCAATTGTAACAACCGGATTTTGTATCAATAAAATTTTAGTTGAAACGGTATCACCTACACAAGCTCCAGCGCTTGTTTCCAAAACCTTTAAATCATAAATACCAGGTATATTTCCCCAATTTATTTTAATATCGTTTGTTCCTTGACCAGACACAATACTCCCTCCTTTCACAAACCATTGATAGTTTGATCCAGAGGTTGATATTACTCTATAGCCTGAAGCAATTTCCCCAACACATGCGGTATCAGCAAATTGAGAAAATGCTTCAGGAGCATACAATAACAAACAACCCAAACAGATATAATATCTGATGAGCTTAAGAAACAATGGCTTAAATTCTAGTAAGGTGTAATTGCAGAAGTGCTTGGTTTAGCAGAAACAACAATTGTTAAAGGCAATATTGCATTAATAGCTGTTGTTCCAACTGCACCTGCATTTAAAGCAGCAGGTGTTAATGAATTAGTGGCTGAAATTCCAGTAATAACTAAAGTATAGTTTTTAGGAGAAGCGCCAGTATTAGCTAAAAATCCAGATAAAGTTGTTCCTGTAATGGTAGCAGTAGCAATAGTTGTATTTACTGAACCCGCACTTCCTACAACAGTTGTTCCTCCATCTTTAATTTCATAGTTAATGGTATATGTACCCAAATCTCCTAAACTACCTGCAACGAAATTACTCATTTCAATAGTGATATCACCAGGACTAGATAATGGACAACTAGCGGTAACACTTGTAACAGTTGTATTAGAAGGATTTTTGTAAATAGGAGTTGGATTTGGATAAATAGTAATTCCATAAGCCTGATTTTCTCCAATACATGAACTAACTGTTTCACTTACTAAAACTGAATCTGTAAGTTTTGATGCACCTGAATATGTCCAATTTACAGCATAATTAGCTCCTCTACCACCACCAACTGCTCCTGAACCATTAGCACCACCAGCTTTAATAGACCAGTTAATTACCGATGTAGCATTTGTTGTTGAGTCAATACGGTAACGAGTTTGATTACCAGACCATGTTTTTTGTTGCGCTTGTGATACAAATGCGAATCCAATTACCATTAGAAGCACTAATAATAATTTGTTTGTGTTGTTGTTTTTCATATGATTTTATGTTGTTTGATATTGATTAATTTAATGTGGTAATAAACCATTTGTTGTTGGTTTAGGATTAACTTGAATTGTTTGATTTGAACTTTTTTGACAACCATTATTACTTGTTACAGTTAAGATAACCTGATAATTTCCGGTTGAAGCATAAGTATGAGTACTATTTGATATTCCGCTACCAGAGCCTGTTCCTGTATCACCATAAGCCCAATTTGAAGTAGTAATTGAACCTGAATTGATACTTGAACTATTAGTAAAACTTGTAGCAACGCCAACGCAAGCAGCCCCTGCGCTAAAGGAAGAAGTTGGACTTGGTGCAGAACTGATGATAAATCTAAAATTATTGTTTGAATTATTATTCATTGCAAGTGTTGACATATCACAATTGGTTTCACTTACAACGCCACTAGGCGCCAACTGACTTGTATTTAGAACAGAACTGAATAAATAATATCGAATGGTATCACCCGAGTTTAAAACTGGAATTTTTGCAGAACCCGTTGAGCCCGAAAAACTAAGTTGAACTAAAAATGAAGGACTAAAAGAGGAATCTCTTGTATACCTTAGATAAATTTTTTCAGCAGTATTGGGGCTTGATGAGGTTAAAACCGAAATAGTAATAGAATCTCCATTTGAGCAAACTACTCCTGGTGATTGAGTTGTACTTAAAATATTTACTGGATTAAAGGTAGTTTCCCAAACTGCCATATAATTATTGGTTGAAGAATTATCTCCCACATTAAATGTATAATATCTTCCTGAAACCAAAGCTGGCAAATAACCATCTACTCCTTGATTTCCAGCATGAGTAGCTGCATTGTACCTGGCGGAACCATTTGTTAAAGATGGATTTATAATTGAATCAAAAGATGGAATGCTATGAGTTCCAGAAAATGGATTCCATTTAGGTGAATAAATGGGACTTGCTCCCGTACCTCTACAAAAAAGCCATTTGGCATTCCCTGCTGTAACACTAACATTACAAATTGCCCTGTATTGTTTTAGTTTTCCTAAGGTATTTAATGAATAGGTTGAAAATGTAGGATGATTAAATGCACTTGTTCCTATTACACTGGGTTGGCAATAAGCCTTGAACCCAAATATAAAAAGTAATATGAAAAATGTAAATTTTAACCCGCGCATGATTCCCGTTTCAATGGCTAATATGCGATTTTTTCAAGTGAAATTCAATGATTAAATCAAAATTTACAATTCCATCATAAATAATGTTAATTCAAACTTATTCCAATTGGCTTAAGTTGATGCATTTCACCCAATTCTTTCATGAGTTGTATAGCAGCTTCGCGGTCATTTTTAATCTTACCTTCTAAAATTGATTCTCTAATTTCTTCCTTTATAATTCCAATGATTTTCGAAGGATCTAATCCAAAATATGCCATAATATCTTCACCACTTACTGGTGGTTGCCAATTTCGTAATGCATCTCTTTCTTCAACTTCAACAACTAGTTCTTGTACTTTCAATAAATTACCCCTGTATTTATTTAACTTTTCTTGACTTTTGGTAGTCATATCAGCTCTGCATAACAAGAATAAATCATTTAAATCTTCACCTGCATCAACAATCAATCTCCTTATTGCAGCATCTGTAACTCCGTCTTCGGCTAAGGCTTTAGGGCGATGATGTAATGCAACCAATTTTTCTACATATTTCATTTTTTCATTCAGAGGTAGTTTTAACTTTCTGAATATTTTTGAAATCATGCGACTTCCTTTGTCTTCATGCCCATGAAATGTCCAACCTTCTTGAGGAATGAATTTTTTGGTCACAGGCTTTCCTATATCATGCAATAATAAGGCCCATCTTAACCATAAATCCTTTGTTTCTTCTGCTCCTTGATCTAGTACTTGTAAGCTGTGATAAAAATTATCTTTGTGACCTTTACCATTCACATAATCAACACCATGTAAAGCTTTTAGTTCAGGAAAGATTATTTCTAAAAGACCACATTCAAACAATAAATTTAAACCAATAGATGGCTTTTTAGAAAGTAAAATTTTGTTTAATTCTTCAATAATTCTTTCAAAAGAAACTATTTTGATTCTGTCTTTATGCTTTTTAATTGAATCAAAAGTTTCAGGTAAAATATCAAAGTTTAATTGAGATGCAAATCGAACAGCTCGCATCATTCTCAATGGATCATCGTCGAAAGTTATGCCTGGTTCTAAGGGAGTTCTTAAAATTTTTCTCTTTAAATCATCTAATCCATGGAAAGGATCAAGTAAAGTTCCAAAATCGTTTTTATTTAAACTGATGCCTAATGCATTAATCGTAAAATCTCTTCGAGATTGGTCTTCCTTTAAAGTACCAGGACTAACTGCAGGTTTTCTACTGTTTCTTGAATAACTTTCTTTACGCGCACCTACAAATTCAACTTCCCAATCATTTGATTTTACCATTGCAGTACCAAAGTTCTTGAAAACAGCAAACTCACTTGAATTTCCAATATACTCAGAAAATTCTTTAGCAAAATCTATTCCACTTCCAACCACAACAACATCAATATCTTTTGAAGCTCTATCTAAAAATATATCACGAACAAATCCACCTACTACATAGGCTTCTATACCAGTCTTTTCTGCAACAATCCTTAAATCTTCAAAAATTCTATCTTTTAATTCAATTTTCACACGACAAAAATATAAAAAGCCATAGACTCTCTTTGTTTTATTCTGAGATGAAGATTTTCATTTTCAAAATATGAGGCTTTCATAACTAGAAATCACCTGTTTAGCTATTTTGTCTGAATCAAATTTTGAAGCTTGTTTTAAGCCTTCATTTATTAAATTCAATCGCAATTCAGGATTACCTGAAATTTCCTGTAAATTAGTAATGAGTGTTTTTAAATCCTTGTAATCTGAGTACAATGCTGCGTTTCCTGCAACCTCTGGCAAACTCGATTGTTTTGAACTTAAAACAGGAACACCACTTCTTAAAGCTTCTAATATTGGAATTCCAAAACCTTCAAACTTACTGATATATGCAAAAGTCAAAGCTGATTGATACAAAATTGGTAATTCAAATTCATCAATATTATCTAAAAAAAATACTTTGTTTTGGAGGCCGTTTAACCTTACATATTGCAACATATCTGAATATAAATCGGCTTTTTTTCCTAAAAATATTAAACTGTTATCCTTCAAGTTTGCCTCGTGAAATGCTTTCAATAGTAACAATTGGTTCTTGCGTTTTTCCAATGTACCAACACTAAGAATAAACTTTTGAGGTAATTGATGTTTCAGTAGAAAAGTGTTTTTTTCTTCCTCAGTATGTTTATTTCTAAAAAGGATTCCACAATCTTGATAAACCACTTCAATTTTAGAATCATCAATTCCATAATACTCCTGAATATCAATTGATGTTTGTTTACTGCAAGCAAAAATTTTATCTGCTCTTACTACAGCCGACTTAAACTTTCGTTCATAAATTCTCCTATCAATTGGAGGATATAATTCAGGAAATCTCAAAAAAATCAGGTCATGTATGGTTACTACCTTTTTGATATCTAACCTTTCAATTCCAACAGGTAATTCATTACTTAAACCATGAAAAATTTGAATATGATCCCTTTTAATTTCATCTAATAAACCATGACTTCTCCAATAAGTTGGTAAAAACTGATGGATTCTTTTGGTAGGTTGCACAATATGTACATCCTTTTTGTTTAAAAACTCCTGTCCTAATTCTCCTATCTGTGGAGTAAACAAATACAATTGATTATCAGAATTTTCATCAATTAAAGCCCTAATAAAACTGCGGCTATAGTTACCTAAACCGGTTTTATTATGGAAAGCTCTCTTTGCATCAAATCCAATATTCATAAGTATACAAATAAAGGAATTTAGGCTGATACTTCAATGTTTTCAATAGTTTAGATTCGATTTTTAAATCATCTTGCAAGTATGAATATATGTTCATATATTTGTACATAGGAATTATGATTGAAACAGAAAAATTAGAAAAAGCTGCATTTATTCTCAAAACAATTGCTCATCCTACCAGACTGGCAATTATTAGTTTTTTGAATAGCAATGGTCCGAGCACTGTTAGTGAAATTTGTTCTGAAACGAATTGCGAACAATCATTAATTTCTCACCATTTGATAAACATGAAACTAAAAGGAATTCTTTTGGCAAAAAAAGAAGGTACAAAAGTGATTTATAGTTTAAAGGAAAAGGAACTTTGTAAGGTGATTAGTTTAATGGATAAGTGCAATTGCAACTTCTAAAATTTGTTTTAATATAGTTTAAATCAGACTTAAATTTCAAGTTAAAAGTCATTAGAAAACTTGACCTAAATCAAATTAATTACGAAATAATTTGAAAGCTTTGAATAAAAAATAAATCACATGTATATCCAACAATTATATACCAATTGTTTAGCTGAAGCAGCTTATTATATTGAAAGCAATGGTGAAGCTGCTATTATTGATCCATTAAGAGAAACCAGTCCTTATATTGAAATTGCAGAAAACAGAAATGCAAAAATAAAGTATGTTTTTGAAACTCATTTTCATGCTGATTTTGTATCGGGTCATATTGATTTAGCTGCTAAAACTGGCGCAACAATTGTATATGGACCAAGTGCAGTTTCAGAATTTAACATGTATGTAGCGCAAGATGATGAAGTATTTAAACTTGGTAATATCCAACTAAAATTATTACATACACCGGGACATACTTTAGAATCATCATGTATTTTATTGATTGACGAAAATGGTAATAATCACTCGGTTTTTACCGGAGATACTTTGTTTGCGGGTGATGTTGGTAGACCTGATTTAGCTGTAAAATCGGATTTATCTAAGGAAGATTTAGCAGGTTTACTTTATGATTCTATTTATAATAAACTGATGGTATTAAACGATGATATTATCGTTT
>JAIYDG010000054.1 GCA_027487625.1 Bacteroidota bacterium | reverse complement strand
GAATCAAATCTCTATACAACACTTCGTTCAGGCCTTTTTTCACTCTTTAAAAGCCCACTCCAAAAACTCCCCCATCACCCTCCCCCAGGTCGTCTGGTCGTGGCGGCCACCTTCCACCCTCCAGCAAATACCAATAGTTAAATACTTTCACTTTTCGCTTGCCTACCTCCAATATTTTACCCAATATTGTGCACTACGATATTTTTTTATTGAAATTTTAATTTGATTTAGTATGAATAGAATGGAATTAAACAAGCCTAATGCTGAAAAAATCATACGAGAAGGATGGCCATTAATAGAAGAAGTGTTTTCTCAGGAAGAAATTCGCCAGCAATTCGAGAAGAAAGGCCTGGCAATATCCAAAGCAACAATCAGTAACATTTACGGGAAATACATAAAGCATTTAAATCCAGATTTATCAAAGGAATCTCTTGATGGAGTTCCAATCCAAGAAATTCGCACCACAGGAAAAGCCTCTCTAATCAAGTTTGCAGAGGGCCTGATGTGGATTATTGCTTCTAAAAAAAGACTTACATACGATTTTACTCAAGAAAAATTTATTCCCATTTCTATTGATTCAGGGGCTCAATCCGAATTAGTTACGGCAAATCCATCTACTTATATATTGCGTACACATGAAAATGGGCGTAGGAGCATTACTGAAAAAATTGAATTCATAAAGGACGCTAAACACGAAGTAATAGAAATGGGGATTCGTTTGAATACCTTTAGCAAATATTTTATCGGACGTAATGACTCAGAATTTAAGGATCATATTGTGGCACTTTTGGAGCGAGGGGTAGAGTTTAAGTGTTTGATGATGGATCCAGAAGCGGCATTTACCCGCTATTATTTCGAAGACCGAGCCAAGGCCAATCCCCGAGAGTTGCAGGCTTTTAAAGAAATGCCTCAAATTCTGGAAGATTTAAAATGGGTGCAAAACGAAATCAATAGCATGAATATGGCGGGTAAGATGCGGATTTTTTTGTACAACAACTTCCCTTATCACCATTATTTAACCGTAGATGGATCGGAAAAGTGGGGCAAGATGATGTATTCCAGTTATATTTATGGAGAAAAACGTGCCAATTGTCCGGTGGTGGAGCTTTATCAATATGGTTCTTCCGCTTTATACCTCCGGCATTGGAAAGCAATACGACTTATCTTGGAGCAATCTCAAGAAGTTTAATCCTAAAAATTAGCGCCAATGGATCAAAACGAGCTCTTGAATTACCTCAGCACTTGTAGCGAATATGAAATTAAGCATTACTTAAATTTATGGCAGCTAGAACATCCACTTACGCTGAATACGGGCAACCTGCCAGCTAATCAACTTTTTACTCCGGCCAACGCCGGAGATATGGCTCGCTTAGCCTTGTTGTGCATTGTTACTCGTGTTGAGCAGGGCGAAAACTGGTTGCGAGAAAAACTACACCACCAGCCTTACCTGGGTGAAGCCAAAAATTTCTCAAAAAAAAACAACCGTGATGCAGGAGATGTCATCACTCTACTTTCGGTGGTGATGTTGAGCCTGGGAAGCAGTGTAAAGTTTTCTTTGTATCAAGGGAAAGTCGATTTTGCGCTGAGCTTTGATGTGATGAAAAATCCCCTTTTACGCATCTTGTTTCAAAACATCGTGTCGGCTACTCCTTGGTATAGAGGCCAAGTACTTGAGCCCGTAGTGGTGATCTTGACGCCGATTGAAGTAGAACAAATTGCAGTTTTGCGCCAATTGCCTGCTTGGACGAATGGAATAACTGCACAAACGCAAACCAATTATGCCGAGGCGTATTTTCAAGGTCAGCACCATCGCTTTTGTGTGATCAATCAACGATCGGGTTCGGGTTTATTGGAAAATGGAATTGCAATTGAACGGGCTGTTCAAGCATTCAAGCCTGACTTGATTCTCATGGTGGGTGTAGCTGGTGGGGTCAAAGACGTGTCCAAAGGCGACTTAGTAATAGGCGAAAAGGCCTATGGATACGAGCGTGGCAAGCAATTGGAAGAAACATTTGTGGCGCGTCCACAAGTACACAATTATGCACATCGATTACTTCAATGCAGCCAAACCATAGCACAAAACAATTACTGGGAAACCCGAGTGCCGGGGTCGCCTGATTTTCCAACCACTGCCGTTCCACGCGTCTTTTTTGGCCCGATTGCTTCAGGCAACAAAGTCCTGGTGAGTGCTCGCGCCAAGTTGGCTAAATTTTTAAAGCAACACTACAACGATACTTTGGCTATAGAAATGGAGGCCATTGGCTTTCAAGCCCTCTTGCCTTATCCACAAATTCTATCGCTCAATATTCGGGGCATTTCAGACTTATTAGACGATAAAGCCGATGCTGATCAGGAGAATCATCAAGCGTTGGCGGCAGCTCGTGCGGCAGCCTTTGCATTTGAACTACTCAATCAACTTGACCTACGCGATTTGATCGCCTAGCGCATCGTGTTTTTGTAAATTTACATAAATTTTCATAAAATATTGTAAATCAATTATTTAAGTTGATTTTATCGTTTCAGTCGGTTACTTTTGTACCTGTGATCAGCAACGAGGGGAAATAAAAATGTACCTCTCCGGCGCTGATTCTTTCCCAGCAGTATTACAGAAAAATCAATTTGTACACGCAGGTCAGGCTCATGCTTGACCCTGGGAATGCTTTGCCTTCGGGTATGTTTCACCGGAACAGATAGCTGCAGATATCACTGACCGGATCGGCATACGGTTCACGTGATTTATTAACTCAAAAATCGACTGCTATGGTAGCGCTTGACTTGCTCCTCCTTTTGATGAAGGGGATCGGAGTATCGGACATTATTATGTAATGCCGCATTCCATCGAATATTCCACCTGCCTGGACCCTCTGGTTGACCGGGCAGGTGGCCTTATAACAATATAAATTTTGCTTTGCGACAACAAGCTTTAATCGTTTTTACATTGCATCTAACAATATGCTGCGGACAATATTAATCCTTTAATTCCATTATTTTTTCAAGCAGCCAAGATTTACACACAATCTGGCCGTATGCTTTTAGTTTTTCCTTCAGTTTTTCCTTCCGCTTTTTCTCTTGAGCGAGTTGTAAGGATTTTGCCATTTTGATGAAGTTGCCATAACTTGCTTTGTGCTGTTCACTGTAGCGATTTTCTGCACGGCGCAGCATGACCTTCAACGATTCACAATTTGATTCAAAGGAGATCCAATTTTTTTGCTCATAATTGGCTTGAATTTGAGTGGTCTTGGCACTTAGTTCAAGGTGTTTATCCAAAAATATCAACTTTGGAGACAGGTATTCGGCGATTTGGTCAAACTTTTTTTCATAAAGCAACAACCGGGCATTAGCCAGTGCAAGGCCTTCGTCTTTGCGTGTGATGGGAAGATGGCTTTGCCATTTTTTAATGAGTTGCTCAGCTTCTGCAAACTGCTTGGCTTCACAGGCTGTATTCACTATATTGATTAGCGTCTTGGGACTGATTTGGTTGTCCTGTAACAACAGTTTAGTCTCCAGCCCTTCCTTCAATAAATCTAAAGCTTCCACATAAAAAGTATCCTTTCCTTTTTTGATGGCAAAAGAAGTATAATTGATCAATGCGTTGAGCAAATTCCCTTGGTCCTCTTTACTCAAATGGGTACTTGTTTCACGGAACAATTGTTTGAGCGCATAATAGCTTTCATCACTTAAGTATAGGGCTAAATCATACGCATAAAAATAGAGCTTGATGTATGAGTTGTACTGATCGAGTTGTTGAGGGAAAGCATAAAACTCTTCCTGCGAAAAAACAGGAACTGGTTTCCGACCATTGATGTTTTTCAAGGTTTCCATTTCATGAGCAATGCGCAATTTGGCGGCCAAATGAGCAAGATTCAATTGTTGAAGACTGTCTTCAAGACTATTTTCGCCAGACGCAGTTTTTACCGTGCTGCGGGAGTAATAGCGCAGGTAATGCAAGCGGTGGAGGTGCCAATTGTGCCAGATGTTTAAGCCAGCGGTGGGTACTTTTTCACGAGTGAATTTTTTCGGTTTTTCGGGTTGCTCACTTAAGGGTTTCTCGTAGTAGCCATTGATGAGTTTGTCCAATAAGTCCTGATGCCCCAAACGGATGTAGGCCATTGCCAACAGGAATTCTTTCAGTTGTTCTTCGTTTTTCAATTCTTGTTCGATCAAAAAATCTTTAAGGATGATGGAAAGTTTGTAGCCGATATTTTGTAGATTTTTCCGCTGTTGTGGAGTATCTTCTTTCATGAATAGATCATTCAACACCCGCTCCGTCTCAAGTTTTTGATCATCAAATAAAGGATAGTCTGAGATCAGGTAGTCAAACAAAAGACGCACTTGCTTGTCATTTGACACCTTTTGCTCCAAGTACACTTTGCATGCATCTAGTTCATGTATTCCAAAACTTTTTAACAATTGGACGCTAACGTTATTGTGCATGACTGCTCATTTTTGGGAAGGGTAAAATAGACGCTCAAACAAATGTAAGCAATCGTAGATAGTATTCATGGGGCAATTCTTACTGAAAGGCGGGAACGTTTCGAAAAGCTTGCAGCAAATAGGCTGAAAAAGGAATTTTTTTTGGAAAGCAACGCTTTGCAACGGAGGAAAACTGAAATTTAAGTACAAAAAGTGATGTTGATTAAAGTATTGAAAATCAATTTTTAAAAGTAAGAATTGACACATTCGGTGAAAATATAAGGCTTGAATCACATCGATTTCTTCAGGGGAAATGAAGCAAATCTGTCCCTTTTTTGCCTGCATTATTCCTCCTAATTTTGTTGCATCACTGAAAGAAAAGCGAAGGCTTTTGCTAAACCCCAGTTGATGAATTTAACACTCAGGTGGGGTTTACACTGACCCGAAAGTTCATTGAAGATTGTCATTTCTAATATTGTTGTGCAGAAGAGGTGGTGAAATTTTTCTGTCAATCTAAAATTACATGTTTACAATGTAAGATTAAAACCCAATTCTCAAAACCCTTGACCCAATATTTATCGCAATTACCCCACCTTTTTTGTGCTTTTAGCTTGCCAGACAATCTGTAACTATGAGAAACGCTACGTTCGAAAAAAATTAACAGAACATTGAATTAAGATTAATTATGGCAAATGAAACTACCCGCAAACAAATCCTGGACTTGTTTCAGGATCAATTGTGCCAAGGTTATGAAGCATACTGTGATCTACATGGATTCACACCAAATTTTTCGGGATTGATTACATACATTATTGACCAGGATTTGATCAATCCTACTAATATTCAAAAATATGCAGTGCGCAAAGAATTCCAGGCACGCTTTGGAGGTGATCGAGGCCAAAAAACGCAAATGGTGGAGGTTTTGGCGGATCGGTTTAATTTGAGTACGAGGACGGTGTGGAGTATTGTGAAGGGGAAATAAAAGGTGAAAATTTTTATATTTTTTTGGGTATAACAGTAATTTATGTAAATCCATTTATATAAATTGCACTTGTATCTGTTACCCGTTAAGACCTTTGTAAACATGGAAACTGCTGAGATAATCCGGAGTGAAATCGGAAAAAACCGAATTCGGGAGGCTTTTACATTGTTGGAAGCAGCCATGCAAAATGCCAATACCAAGGATTTGGTGATTGCGCTCACTACCTTAAAAGCGGATTACAACGCTATTGAACGTAAACAGATCATCGGAACGGTTACGGAAAAGGATGAAGTACGCCGCCGCGAGATCATCTACCAGTTACTGACAATGGTCAACGCATTGGAAGAAATAGCGACAGAGAGCCCGCTTCCCCCTGCGGATACAAACCCCACCCCACTGCCCAGCACCAAGCCGGTAGACCCGAATGATTTGATTCGGATCGTGGTCGTCAGTGCCAATCCTGGGGATACCTTTCCGCTCAAGTTGCAGGAAGAGCTCAAACTCATCACCCAAGCCATTAATAATGGGGAATACCGTGCTCGTTTTGCGCAACCAGATATCTGTTATGCGGCACAGTTTTCCGACCTATTGGAAGCCCTGGTGCGAGTAAGGCCACACATTGTACATTTTGCAGGCCATGGGGATGATCAAGGTAGTGTGGTGCTACAAGACGCTGTAGGCGGCTCTTTGCCCCTCAGTACCGAGCAAACCAGGAATTTGTTTCAACTTGTCAAAAGCCGGGCACCTCTGCGAACAGTGGTATTCAATATTTGTCATTCCGCTAAACAACTCGAACTCATGTCCAATGTATTGGATTTCGTGATGGGTTGGGAAGGAGAGGTCGCCGATGTCAAAGCACAGCATTTTGCCGAAAATTTTTACCGTACCCTGGCCAACAACCAGCAAGAGATGGACATTCTGTACGCTTACGAAATAGGCCGCATGTCGGCGCAAGTGCTGGGCGGAGAAGCCAATGGCATCATGCATCTTAACGGACTACATACCAAAAAATAAACCCATGCCAAACGACCCATCCATTTTTATTGAACTTGGTATCGATTGGGACGAACTGGCTACCCGCTCGGACAAAGCAGGGTTCCCACCCGAAAAGCTCAAGCTATGGGGGCGGGAGAATCGACTGGAGGTCTTGTTGATGCAATTAAAGTCAGTCGACAGCGCTGCACCCCGCTCTGCGGCTGAGCTCAGCTTGCGTTTGCTGGCCCACGCACATCCTGAATGCAGTTTTAGATGGATAGAACTCAAACTGGATTTTGCAGCCATCCCTCAAGCCAAAGTCGAAGACTTTAGCCCAAAAGAGGTCAAAGGAACCGAACCCATTAAAATCACCTCTACTTACAAAGGTGGCCTATCCTTTGAATTGGAAACGGCCAAACTGGGCCCTAATGTAGAGTTGGAACGCAGCAAAGAATACCAAATTTATTTTCCTGAAATTTTAGGCACTGGAATTGGCACCTCCATGATCCACTGGACCTTCAGCGCCCTTCCTGGCCAAAAACTGTACGAAGACCGGGAGTTAAAAGCTTTGGTTTCGGCGGCGGCCGGGGTGGTTTTTGAAGGGATCGAGTTGGGGGTGAAGGCAAAGTTACAGGTAGAAGGAGTGCTGGGGTGGCTGCG
>JAIYDG010000050.1 GCA_027487625.1 Bacteroidota bacterium | reverse complement strand
AAACTTTGAAAATAATATAGGCGAAATCAAGTACTACAGTGGCCGATCTTATAAAACTGTTTTTCTTCATTTTCTAATATTTGCTGTTTAGTTTGAGTGTTTTGTAGATATAAAAAAAATAAACATTGATTATAAAATGTCCTAGCTTAGCAGCAAAAAACAGAAAAATTCTTCGTTAGCAAAGAAAACAAGTTTTATAGGATCGGCTACATCTTAGAATCTTATGCCCAACGTACATTCGATTTTCAGCGTCTGTTTATGACATCCTTGTATGCCCGCCGCTTGATTTGATCACAGCTACAGGTTTTCCTTGTAGGAAAAGGATAGGCTCAAAGAAAAAGTTCGATTATAACATATTGGCAAATAAAAAGACCAACAACGACTGTTAATCAGACGATAGGCTTAATTCATAAAAGACATGGCCCAATCTTATAAAACTTTTAGGCACTTATTTAGGCGCCTAGCTCAGTCAAGTTAACAGAGTTAGGCACCTGAATAAGCCCCTAAAATTTTAAGAGATACCATAGAGATATTCTTATTCTCCACATGAACATTTTTTGTTTTGGAAAACTCTAATTTTAACGCCCAATATGGCAAAATTTGGCCTTTTTAATTTTTTTGACCTGGCAACCAGATTGCTAGAACTGTTTCTATCACAGAGAACAATTATTTCAAAACATTTAAAAAGTTAATATTATAAAACAGCAACAGAGGATAGGACTCCGGTAAGCTTATTGTTACACATAAGCTTGAAAAAGAATCGGCTTTTTCTGCAAAATGGACTAGCTTACCAAGTGGGGCGATATATGTGGTAGGTGATAAAATTCAATAAATTTTCCATCTTTTGTCTTTGTTATGGATGGAAAATTATTTGTCTGAAAAGAAAAAACTTTAAAGTTAAAGTTAAGGAAACTTAAATATTTTAATAATGCGAAAGACTTTTTTTCCGTATTTTTGTGTTTCGCGAAAGACCAAACAGATTTTTTTCCATATTCGAATATAATCCGGAATATATTCGGTATTTTTGTATTCGCAAAAATTTTGCGAAACAAATGCGGAAGTAAATCCGAAACTCGAATTCACAAAAAGACTCGAAAATACTCGATTTAAATCTTAAAATACGAAAATAATCGAATATTTTCGAAAGTAACAAATTATAATCGCCACTGCTGTCAATAAAAAAAAGCTAAAAAGGTCGTTTTTAGCTTCAAAATGTACATTTCATGCCTTTTTGGCATTTCCGAAGGCCAAAGAAAATGTGAAATTTTCACAAAAATATTTTTGCCAAAATTGAATATTCGAAACACGTTTTATTTCGTAAGTTCCGTAAATACGGAAATTATCACGTAATAATAGGATTTTTTGGTTACGGAAATAATCAATTCGACTCGCATTTTAATCGAATATTCCATTAAGTTCTCGGAACGCATTGCCTTAATGTTAATGCCTTCCTATTGTCAATTTCATCAACATTTTACATACGAATTTTTAGTACGAACATTGTTTTGGCAGCTTTTCTCTAGTTACATGTACTTGGTATTAATTGATAAATGTTATCAATTAATCTTTTTAACATGAAATCAATAATTTTAAAAAATGTTATTTTCCTTAACAAAAATGAGTCCTTTTGAAGGAAAATATTCAAATTTTTTTGTGAAATAAAATTGAAGGTTAATCTAGCAAACCACATATTGTCCATTTTGCGATCTCGCGCGGACAGTTATCACCGAATATCCGTCCGATTCCAATATCCGATTCCAAATCCAAGTCCGAGTCGCGATCCAATTTGAACGGAAACCCGGTAAAGGATCGAGCCCACCTGGGCTGGTCATCCATCTATCACGTTCGGTGGTCGTTCTGTTTTGTTCATAATGATGACATTATCATTCCTCCTTGTCTATCTCTAACTCTCTCTCTCTCTCTTACACACACACACTCACATTCTATCTAACTCTCTCTCTCTCTCTTACACACACACACACACATTCACTCTCACTATCTCTCTCACACATTCTCACTCTCTCTCTCTCTCTTACACGCACACATTCTCTCTAACTCTCTCTCACACTCAAACACCCTCTATCTCTAACTCTCTCACACACATTATCATTGCGGACAATATATCCGACTGGAGCCACCCGGGCTATAATTTCTTGGGCCCCGGTGAGTATTATACGACTCTATACAATTTCCAATGACTTTATAATAGTCCTCAAATTTAGGTCGTATATGGTTGGTCGTAGAATAGTAAAGTAAGACTTTGATAGTCATAAGTCTAAAAAAGATAGTCAAGTTGTCTGTAGTAAAAAGGACATAAGATAGAACATGGATTCCAAAGAAGACTTTTGGGTAAAAATTAAGATGATATTGGAATTGGAAGTCGGGGTCGCGGGTCCTCCTAACATATTTCATTCAAAAAAACATTGTCAAATAAAACTCGCTGTTTGATTTTATTTACTGTTTTGAGCACAATAGTAAATAGCAATAAAGTACCTTTTTAGGAAAAAACTTTTTTTCTGCTTTATTTTATTTACTGCTTTGAGCAAAAATGTAAAAATATTGAGCACCCTTCAATACTATATAGCTATGAAGTAACTTTTTTGGGAAAAAAACCTTTTTTCTGCTTTATTTTATTTACTGTTTTGAGCAAAAGTGTAAAAATATTGAGCACCCTTCAATAGTAAATAGCTATGAAGTAACTTTTTTTGGAAAAAACTGTTTTCCTGCTTTATTTTATTTACTGTTTT
>JAIYDG010000446.1 GCA_027487625.1 Bacteroidota bacterium | reverse complement strand
ACTTTTAAAAATGTATTTCAATACCAAGATGGTGATATATTCTGTTGCACTGCTGATATTGGTTGGGTTACCGGACATAGTTATATTGTCTATGGTCCATTATTAAATGGTGCTACAACAGTTATGTTTGAAGGTATTCCAACTTTTCCTGATGCTGGAAGATTCTGGAGTTTAATTGAAAAACATAAGGTAAATACTTTTTATACAGCACCAACTGCCATTCGTTCTTTAGAGGTTTTTGGAACAGATCCATTTAAAGGAAAAGACTTGTCTTCCTTAAAAGTTTTGGGTTCAGTTGGAGAACCAATTAATGAAGAAGCTTGGCATTGGTACCACGAAAATGCAGGTAGGGGAGAATGCCCAATTGTAGATACCTGGTGGCAAACAGAAACCGGTGGAATTATGATTTCACCATTGGCAGGAATTACCAAATTAAAACCCGCATTTGCAACTTTACCTTTACCGGGAGTGCAATTACAAATTGTTGATGAAAAGGGTACAGTTATAGATGGTAACGGTGTAGAAGGAAATTTATGTATCAGTTTCCCTTGGCCTGGAATGGCGCGTTCTGTTTATGGCGATCATGAGCGTTTTAAAGTGAACTATTTTAGCACTTATCCAGGTAAATATTTTACAGGTGATGGTTGCAAAAGAGATGAAGATGGATATATCAGAATTACTGGTCGTGTAGACGATGTAATTAATGTATCAGGACATAGAATTGGTACTGGAGAAGTTGAGGATGCAATCAACGAGCATGGATATGTTATAGAAAGTGCTGTTGTTGGTTATCCGCATGATATAAAAGGACAAGGAATCTGGGCTTTTGTTATTTGTGATAGGGAGCATCATTCATACGAAGAATTATGTAATGAGGTAAAAGCGCATGTTACAACAGTAATTGGTCCTTTTGCCCGACCTGACAGAATTCAGATTGTAAAAGCTCTTCCAAAAACTCGTTCAGGTAAAATTATGAGAAGAATCCTACGCAAAATAGCAGAAGGTGATATCTCTAATTTAGGAGATACTTCTACCTTAATTGATCCAACAGTTGTTGAATGGATTCAGTTTGGTGCTGAAGCTATTAGGTGATAAATTGTTTAGTAATATAATAGGGTTTTTGCATTTGCAAAGACCCTATTATGTTTTAATCGGTTATTTGATTAAACTTAGTTAATTGTTGTAGTTAATTTTGTTATTGGTTTTACCGTTTCCTGGATTGGTGCAGGCCGAGTTTGGAACGAATAATTGTCACTCATAGTTAATGTTTATTTATAAACTCTAATTACAACTTTAGCCCAGCTTGAGCTAGTTTGCTGTTAACGGTAGGAAATGAGTCCCATTCGCTGAAATAGTCGGTATACAATCGGAACTATCACTATGATGATAAATCCGAAATAGTCGTAAGTCATATTATACGCACTCTGTCCAAAGAGAAACGGTTTAATGTTTTGGAATGCATGTATCAGTGATACTAGAATCAAACTTTTTGATATAAAATAAATGTCAGATAGTAATAAGCTAGTGGCAAAAATTAGAATCATATTTAGTATTATCCACTCGGTGTTATCGCTTATCATTAAATACCGAGGAATGTGAATCATGGTGAAGAGCGCAGAGCAAATTAATATAGACAATCTAACTTTTCTTGTTTGTAACACAAGCTGTGTAAGTAGGAGTCTTCTGAATATGTACTCTTCTACAAAACCGACAGATATAATTGTTGCGATTTTCAAAAAAAGCGCGTCATTAGTAAAACGCATCTTTAATAATTCAATATTGTTTGGGTTGTTTAATAAGTAGTCTGTAATTACTGCTGCTCCAAAATAGATGAATAGAACAATTAAACCCAAAAGCTCTTTTTTTTTGTTTGTGTTGACCTTGGTTTTGAGATAATAATGAGGCATGATAAAAACAAAAGTGACCAAATAGGTCGCGTATGCAACAGTCATGTTTACCTCAATCGTATTGTGAATAATAACGACAATAAGTAAAAATAATAAATAAGCACTAAGCTTAAGTGGAGAAACCGACACAGTGTCCTTGATGAAATACTTATAACGAAGGTGTTGCTTCATTTTTTCTTACACCTAACTAAAAGATAATAAGTGTTGTTGCTTCAAAAATATTAGAATTTAATTTCTTTCGTACAAATCTCTAATTGCCACCGAAGCAACAGTGCAGCCAAATACTGCAGGGATATAACTGATGGTTCCTACAAAGGAGCGTTTATTTCTTGCAGCTGTAGTTTCAACAACTTGTGCTCCAATGAACTTTTGTTCATCAGAAAACACAGCTTTTACTCCTTTGTAAACTCCTAATCTGTGTAAATATTTTCGGGTATATCTAGCAAGTTTGCAATTATAAGTTTCGCTAATATCTGCAACTCTTACTCTTGTTGGGTCAACTTTTGAACCAGCGCCCATGCTGCTAACAATCGGAATTTTTCTATCGATACAAGCTTTTATGAAATATACTTTTGGCGATAAAGTATCTATACAATCCAATGCATAATCAAAATTGCCATTATCTAATACATCATGAGTTAATTGGTCTCTAAAGTACTCAGGTATTACAGTTAAGTCTAATTCCGGATTGATATCTAATAGTCTTTCAGCCAAAACATCTGCTTTGACTTTATGCTCAGTACTTTTTAAAGCTGGAATTTGTCTGTTTCTATTTGTTGGGTCTACAGTATCAGCATCAACAATGGTCATTTTTCCAACGCCACTTCGTGCAATCATTTCTGCTGCAATACCACCCACACCACCTAAACCAACAACCAATACATTTGAATTAACTAATTTCAGGAGTTTTTCTTCTCCAAGTAATAATTCGGTTCTCCCCATCCAGGGTTTGATTTCCTTACTCATACTGCGAAAATAGAAAAATTGAGTTCCGACAAAAACTTTTCTACTGTTTTAAATTTTAGATTGGCTGATACTCCATTTTACTTTTATGACTCCATCTCTGTTTTTTATGGGTTCTAAAAGCTTTTCAATGCCATTTTCAATTTGTTTGATTGCTTTCATTTCAATTGTAAAGATTTTATTTCCATTACTTAAAAATTGAGTTTCACTTGATGAAATGAATAAATTTTCGGGATGGGTTTTAATCAATTCTTCAGAATTAAAAAGTAAAAAATCATTGGTCTCTATCTCAATTTTATAGTGGAATGAAGCGAGATTCAATTTGTTTTCAAGTTTGTGCGAAATACTTCTTAAGGAGATGTTTGCTATAATGAGAATAATTGTACCAATGATGGCCTCATAAGTCATACCTAAGCCGCTTAAACTGCCTATTGCACCAGCACACCAAATGGTTGCAGCGGTGTTCAGTCCAGAAATATTTAAACCTTCTTTCATGATTGCCCCAGCACCCAAAAATCCAATACCTGAAACAATTTGAGCAATAATTCGAGATTCGCTGCTACTATCGCCATTAATATCATGGGCCAATAAAACAAATAAAGCGGAACCTAATGAAACCAAAGCATTTGTTTTAATACCAGCTGTTTTATGCTGCCATTGTCTTTCTAGACCTATAACGGCACCAAGAAAAAGTGCAATTAATAAGCGGATTTCAAATTGGTTGATTTCAAAACTCATGTGAATGTTAAAATTTAAAGTTAATATTTATTTTAAATCTTTTTGATTTGAATTGATTGTCTTGATTATTGGGGAATTTGTATCAAACAAAAAATAAAAAAAGCTCCCTTTTGAGGAGCTTTTGAGGTACCGAGCAGATTCGAACTGCTGTGGAAGCTTTTGCAGAGCCTTGCCTAGCCTCTCGGCCACGGTACCATTTGGGAGTGCAAAGAAAAGAAAATTTTAGGGTATCACCAATAATTTTTTTTCTTCCAACATTCCAACTCTTGGTTCACTGAGCCTTAGGAAATAAATTCCGGGCTTTAATCCTAGTGTTTTAGAGTTGAAACTGAATTCATTATAACCATTTTGCATTTCAAATTCTATTTTTTGTAAAATAGCTCCATCCGAAGAATAAATGTTTAATTGAAATGTTCTTAAATCATAATAATTCATGTAAACCACCTTAAAATCCTCAAAAACAGGATTTGGAATAATATTTAGTCTGTTTTGATGTTTAGGTAAAATTAAAATCTGTTTCCCTGATATTTCTTCCAAAGTTTTAATTGCATTTGGAATGCCCCAACCCACATAATTATTAGGAAATTCTGCAAGTGAACCATGTTTTTTGATAGAAGAAATCAATTCCATATTTTTAGCATTTTCATTTGCTTGCCAGATACAAGCGCTCATTCCGCTAATCATCGGACATGCAAATGAAGTGCCATTTCCGGTTTTTAAACTGCCATCTGTCATGATAGTTAAAGCCTGTGTTCCCATTGCAGAAATATCAGGTCTGATTAAGCCATCTATTCTTGGTCCCTGTGAGCTATAACTGCTATATTTTTCATATCCATCTACAGCTCCAACTGCTAGAATACTATCTGCATCGGCAGGTGAAATAAAGTGTTTCCATCTAGAATTACCTTCGTTTCCGGCGCTGTTTACAACAAGAATCCCTTTTCTCGCTGCTATAGATGCAGCTTGAGCTACAATGCTAGTTTTGCCATCTAATTGTTCATATTTATAATCTTCGCCATAAGTAAATCCGGTAGCATAACCCAATGAAGAACTAATGATATCAACTCCAATACTATCAGCCCATTCAGCCGCATTTAGCCAGTTAAATTCTTCTAATACTCCTTCTCTGACCATATCTTCAGTTGCTGCTAAAATGAAGTTTGCTCCATAAGCTGTGCCTATCATTTGAGGAGGATAAACTGCTGCAATTATTGAAAATACTCTTGCTCCATGTTCACCATCTGAACCGGTTCTAAAAACACCTAATGATGGATTTACAAAATTTCTACTAGCCAGTAGTTGTTTGTTTTTAAAAATATGACTGAAAGCTGAGTTCTTATCGACATTAGAAAATCCATTATCAAAAACCGCAATGGTGATTCCTTTTCCGTTATAGCCATTGTTGTGCAGCTCATCAAGTTTTAGCATTTTCGATTGCCAGTATGATGCAGCTTGAGGTGGTAAAACTTGTTTTGTTTCTGCAAGTATTGATTTTGACTGATATGTTGGTTTTATCTTTTCTATGAATTCAAAACTTCTTAATTTATCAATTTGGTCAATTTCGGCATCAATTAAAACACAATTAAGCCATTTACTTTTTGCTAAAATTTGAATGTTTAATGATTTAATTGAGTTTATGAAGTCTTCATTTACGGGTAAGTCTAATTCATCAAATACAATATTTCTTTTATTTTTTTTGTTGATACTGTTTTGACTGAAATAATATGAACTTTCATGAAACGACATTCCTTTGGATTTAAAACTAACAATGTATTGTGCAGCAAACGTCTGCATTGTTAGGAGCAAAATGCCAATTACTAAAATGAATGTTTTTATTGATTTCATGCTTGTTATTCAAATATCTACAAAATTTGTATTAGATTTTTCTTATAAATTAAAACATGAAGGAAATATAATTTTGACCGAAATAGTTTTAAATTTGTCCAACTAAATAAAAATTACATGAAAAAAATGTTATTAGCTGCTTCAGTAGCTTTGTTTTTGGCTTCTTGCGGTGGTGCAGGAAATAAAACTGCTCCATCAACCGATTCATTACAGGTAGCTCCAAATAGCGATACTTCAAGCGCAACTGCTTTGTATTTTGGCGATAAAATTACAGAAGATGGTGCTATTTCTATTACAGATTTGAAAACTCAAATGGGTGATAAAAAAGAAATGAATGTAAAATTAACAGGAAGTATTGAAGCTGTTTGTCAGAAAAAAGGATGTTGGATGGAATTAACCAATGAAGGTGCAGAACCATTAAGAGTTACTTTTAAAGATTATGCTTTTTTTATGCCTAAGGATGCTTCTGGTAAAACTGCCATTATTGAAGGTATTGCTAAAATAGAAGAAACCAGCGTTGCAGATTTGCAAGAATATGCTAAAGATGCAGGTAAATCAAAAGAAGAAATTGCTGCCATCAAAGAACCTAAAAAGGAATTGGCTTTTGAAGCAAACGGTGTTATTCTAAGATAATATTTTCAATATATAATTAAAGGCATGAGGTTTTCTCATGCCTTTTTTGTTTTTTTACTCCAATGAAAAAATTAATAGTTTTAGCAAGTTTGCTTTTAGGTAGCTTTTTGTTTTTTGCTGCTTGTAATGGTTCAGAAACTAAAAAAGAGACTAATCCGGACTCTACTGCTGTGATTAGTGAAAATGATTCAGCATCATGTTCAAATGAAACTATTATGGATCCTAATAATCCAAAACCTATGGCATTAATGATGCGTGAAATGGTTAAGAATGCAGATAGAATGAAATCAAAATTAGAAAAAGGTGAAAAGTTAGATTCGGCAGATTTTCCTTTTTTAAGATTTTACCTCACTGAACCAACTGATCCTAATGTTTTGGAGCCTGAATTCTTTGAAAAAGCTAGGTTGTTTCAGGAATCATACAAGGCTATTTTTGCCCATCAAACAGAACAAAAAAAATATTATAATTTAATGATCAATCGCTGCATGAAATGTCATGAAAGTTATTGCAGCGGTCCTTTAAAAAGGATTAGAAAATTACCATTGAATTAGTTGAATTTAGCTTCTACTAAATCGCTTTTCACTCCCTTTGAAGGGATTTTTATTAGAATTGGTCCCATAGAAAAAGGTGCAATTTCATACTGATTGTAAATGAATTCTATGCTATCGTTTCTAAAGCAAAAGTTTTCGTTGATGTGAAATTTATTGTTAGTAAACCAAAAGCCACTTTTTTCTAAATCATCATTCTCTTTTAACTCCATTTGTTTCCTGAACGAAGATTCTGTCAGTTTCATTAGCTTATCGATTGATTTAAAGAAATCATTGAGATAAAGTCTTTTACCTGTCTTTAAATCATGATGGATAAAGTCTGTCCAGCCCATTCCATGTGCACCTGCAGAGAATGAATAACGTTCAACTTCGAAACTTATAAAATTCTCATTTTGTAAAATGAATCTTTGTTTAATGTCATGGTCATAGCCATTATAGTTTTCCGGAAAATCTTTTAATTGAGTTTGGTATTCATTCAATAAACTAGTTTTAGATTCCATAACCAATTGCTTTAATGGTATTGAAAGATTAGGCTCAACCTCAAAAACGAAACTTCTTAAATCGGTATTTATGGAGTCGTTGATTTTCTTTTCAAAGCCTATAACATCCAACAAAGAATAATTCATTTTAAAATATGAATTTGAATCTTTTCTTTCATCTTCGAAAGAATAATTTACCGAATCAAATAAATTTTGTGGGCCTTTTTCTGATATTGTTGATGGTCTGTTTTCACAAGAACTATAAAGTATAATAAGACTAAATAGGATTGTTATAAGTTTGATTTTGTTCATTGTTTGATATGTATAAGAAACAAATATTCTGAATTTATTGGTTTCTAAAAATAATGTTTTTAGACAATTTTCTGAATATTGAGTTGTTCATGCAGTTTATAATTTATGAATGATTTATTAATTTTAGCTTGTCGTTTTTCAATTTAAATTTACTGAAAAATTAATATTCAAATTCATATGAAGAATTTCAAGATTGTATTTTTCATTTCTTTATTGTTTTTAACTTTTGATGTATTTACCTATACATCGGGTCCAGGAGGTGGAAGCACAAATGCTCCAGGAGAAACTCCATGCGGAGGTTGTCATGGACCTGCAATTACTTCTGGAACGCAATGGAATGGGATGAGTTTAACAACAACGACTTCATTGGCTTCCTTGCAACCAAATACAACCTATCCAATGACATTAAGTTTTACAAGTAGTACAAGTAATAAAATTGGATTTTTGTTATGTGCATTGCCAAGTTCAGCAATAATTTCAACTGGTAGTTTGGGGACTATCGGGATTACAAATTCCGTCCAAACTCAATCAACTGTTAGTGGGAATCGAAATTATATTCAACATACAGCAAATGGAACTTCAACAACCACTGGTTTTAAATCATGGACATTCAATTATACTACTCCAAATAATTTTAATGGAGGTGTTACATTTTATGTTTGTGTAAATGCCACAAATGGAAACAGTAGTACAAGTGGCGATGATGTTTTTGCCAAAGCCTTTTCTGTGAATGTGTTGCCAGTTAGGTGGTTAGATATGAGTGCTGAAAACCAAAATAATAAAACCATGATTAATTGGTCTACTTCTATGGAAGTTAATACAGCTTATTTTGAAGTAGAAAAAGGAAATAATTCAGTTGATTTTAAAAGCTTTGCAAAAGTAAATGCTGCAGGAAATTCTAATAGGATTCGTTATTATTCAATTTCTGATGATAATATCGAAAATGTTGAGGCTTATTATAGAATCAAACAAGTTGACAACGATGGGAAATTCTCTTATTCGAAGATATTTAAATCTGTAGTTTCAGAATTAAATTCAAATCCAGAATTCGCCTTTAATGATGAGACTAAAACATTGTTCGTTAAAAGCTCTGAAGTAAAAGATTTAATTCTTTACCGATTAAATGGTGGAATTGAAAAACAGTTTCATGAACATTCTGGTAATTCTTTTAATATGGAAGGCGTACAGCAAGGAATTTATTTAATACGATTTAATAATTCGCCGAAAGTATTTAAATTATTGATTAACTAATTTCAATTAGGAATGTGTTTAAACAAAAAAGACGCCTCAATAGAAGCGTCTTTTTTGTTTATTGTAAGAATGATTATCTGTATAAAACTTCTTTTACAGTTTTTACTGTTTTTTCTACACTTGGAAGGAAAGCTTGAACAAAAGTTGGAGCATATCCTAAAGGAACATCTTGTGTATTAATTCTTCTGATAGGTGCATCTAAATAATCGAATGCATTTTTCTGAACCATGTAGGTAATTTCAGTTGAAATGCTAGCTAATGGCCAAGCTTCTTCAATTATTACCAATCTGTTTGTTTTCTTTACAGACTCAATTACAGTGTCGTAATCAATTGGTCTAACTGTTCTTAAATCGATTACTTCGCAGCTAATTCCTTCTTTTGCTAATTCTTCAGCAGCTAGTAAAACCACTTTCATGATTTTTCCAAATGAAACCAATGTTACATCTGTACCAGCTCTTTTAATATCAGCAACACCAATAGGAATTAAATATTCTTCTTCAGGAACTTCACCTTTATCACCATACATTTGCTCACTTTCCATGAAAATAACAGGATCGTTATCGCGAATAGCGGTTTTTAATAGACCTTTTGCATCGTAAGGATTTGAAGGAACTACAACTTTTAGTCCAGGACAGTTTGCGTACCAATTTTCAAAAGCTTGTGAGTGTTGAGCTCCTAATTGGCCAGCGCTACCAGTAGGGCCACGAAATACCATTGGGATATGAAACTGTCCGCCACTCATAGAATACATTTTAGCTGCAGCGTTTATAACTTGGTCAATTGCAACCAATGAAAAGTTAAAAGTCATGAATTCAATAACCGGACGTAAACCATTCATGGCAGCACCAACACCAATTCCGGCAAAACCTAATTCTGCTATTGGCGTGTCAATTATCCTTTTTGCGCCGAATTCATCTAACATGCCTTGGCTTACTTTATAAGCACCATTGTACTCAGCTACTTCTTCACCCATCAGGAATACATCGGCATCTCTGCGCATTTCTTCTGATAGTGCCTCTCTGAGGGCTTCGCGAAATTGAATAGATCTCATAGTTTTTTAAAGAATTGCAAAAATACATTCTCAATCAGTATATCAAAGTTTTTCCTTTGAATTTGACAGGATTTCTTAAAATTTATCTGATTTTTGTCAATGTTACCAAATAGTTAAATAATTGCATATTAATTATTACCTTTGATGTTAAGTAATTAAAGTTCAAATAAATAATAATGTCTAAAAAAATAGAATTTATGCTTTTCACTCTATTATCATTCCTTGCTTTCACACAGCAAGCTAGGGCTGATGTAAATAGAGTTGGCCTAGATTTGTATGGACATAAACTATTTATATCTGCTGATTTTCCTGCTATTGCAAATTCAAACATCATAAACAAAGATGAAATTAGGTCTGATTTAGGGATATTTACCCAAGAGTTTGATGTGAATTTATTGCTTGATTTAAACAAGTATTCAGAAGAATTTGGAATGGATGATATTGCTTTTTTGATGATGTCGAGGAAATTGGCAACTGAAGTTTATGAAACAGAATACCAAAGAAATGTATTTTTATATCATTTGTTAAAACTTAAACATTATGATGTAATTTTAGGATTTTCATCAAATCAAACCACTGTTTATGGCCAGTTAGGATTTAAAGTTTTTAATGTTATTGATGTTCAAATAGAAAATAAAACATTTACTGATTTATCATTTTCTCAAAAAAGAAATCCGCAAACCGAAGAGATATTTGAAGAACAGGAAAAAGTTGCTAGAGCTATCTTAATCAATGAAAATCGCCCACCTTTATTCAATGCAAAATCTAAAAAATACAAATTGTATTTCGAATATGAACAGTTCCCTTATTATTTTACAGGTAAGTTAAATGAGTCACTAGTGGCCTACTACAATGAATTACCTGATATTATGTTTTCAGATATTTATTTGAATTATCAGGTGTCTGAAAGTGTTAAATCATCTTTATTGAAAGAGCTTTCTGCTGCAATTTCTGGAATGAGTGACGAAAAAAAATTGGCCTTTTTACTAAAGTTTTCTCAAGACGCTATTCCTTATCAAGATGATATGATTTCTCAAGGAAAAGAAAAATTTTCTTTCCCTGAAGAATCATTGGCTAACCCTTATGGTGATTGCGAAGACAAATCAATTTTGTTTGCTTATTTAGCAAAAGAGTTACTCAATAAAACCTCCTTAGCCTTGGTTTATTTTCAACAACATCATTTAAATGTAGCTATTGAATCAGAAGGAAAGGAAGATTTTAATTTCAGTTTTAAAGACAAACGTTATTTGGTTTGCGAACCTTCAGGAACCGGTTTCAAACCAGGTGATAATACTTATGATGTAAACAAAGCCAGCATTGTTAGTTGGTAGGTTTTGGTCCTTTTGGTTGAAGTGGTCTGATTTCTAAATTCACAGTATGGAAATTATCAGGCATTTCTAATGCAACAACTAAATTATAAGCTACATCTTCAGGCATCAGCATAAAATCGTGTGGTTTTATACCTGGACTGTTTCTGAAAAAATCTGTTTTGGTTGAACCCGGGTAAACACAAGTTACTTTGATTCTATGGTCTCTTAGTTCTCTAAAAAGACTTTCACTTAAACCTTTTACAGCCCATTTAGTTGCACAATAAGCGCTTACTTGAGGCATTCCTTCCAAAGCAGCAGTAGAAGCAATATTAATGATATGTCCGTATTGTGCTTTTTTCATTTGAGGAATCACCTGTTTGCAGCAATAAAACATGCCTGAAACATTGGTATCAAACATCTCATCCCAAATTTCGTAGGAGATATCTTCTAGGAATCCAAAATAACCTAAACCAGCATTGTTCACTAAAACATGAATTTGGTTTTCACGACTCAAGATTTCAGCAAAAGCAGTTTCAACCTCATTTTTATTTCTGATATCACAAGGAATAAAATGAAATAAATCTGATTGTAAAGCATCATTTGAGTTTCTTCCCAAACCATAAACTTTACATTCTTTTTGAATTAATTGTTTGGCTAATTCGAAACCAATCCCTTTACTAATACCGGTAATAACAGCAACTTTATTCTTTAATTCCATATGGCAAATATATTGGAGAAAATAGTAAAATAGGATAATTATGGACTGCTGAAAATCTTTAATAAGACTTATTATTAATCAATTAAATTCTGATAGTAAATAAGTCTATGCAGAATTCAATTTTTAAATTATTTCACCAGCCCAAAGTTTCTCTAAAAAGTTCTTCCAAGGTAAAACAAGAATATTGTCTATGAGTCTTGGAAATGCTTCATTACAAACCACAATCATTTGTTTGGTTTGGTATTCTTCAGAAAAACTTTTTAAACCTTTTAAGTGTCTGGGGTTGATATTTGAAGACGATTTAACTTCAATAGCAACTTCATTCTCCCCAATGATAAAGTCTACCTCTATTTGAGATGTTGTTCTCCAATAGTTAATAGGAAATTCTTTTCCTGAATATTGGCTATAAGCGTAAATTTCTAAGTAAATAAAATGTTCGAAAGCATTTCCAAAAACCTCACTGCCAAATTGAATATCTTTTCTTTTTAGCAAATAATTCACAAGACCCATATCGAAGAAATAAAATTTGGGTGCAGTAATAACCCTTCTTTTGGGCTTTTTTTGAAAAGAGGGAAGAAATCTACCAATAAGTGTGTCTTCCAAAATTTGAAAATACTCTTTAATTGTTGGGGCTGATACTCCACAATCTGTAGCAATATTTGCGAAATTCACCATTTCACCATTGCTAAAAGCAGCTGCCTCAAGAAATTTAGAAAATGCTTGGATATTTCTAATTTTTGCTTCTGCTGCAATTTCATCTTTAAGGTAGTTCCCAATATAAGCTGAAATCAGTTTTTGGGGATTTGCTGATAAATAATGCCTAGGAATGAGTCCATTATTCAAAGCCCTTAATAAATCAAAGTTTGGAATTTCACTGCTTACCAATGGAAACAATTCATACCTTAATGCTCTTCCTCCGAGTAAATTAGAGCCTCCTCTTATGATTTTTCTTGGACTAGAACCACTTAAAATAAAACGAATTTGCTTATTACTAATTAGCCAATGAATTTCATTGAGTAATTCTGGAATTCTTTGTATTTCATCAACAATTACAATAGTTTTCTCAGTATTTGCTAAAATGATTTCCCTAAAAACAGTAGGATTTTTTGCTAACCTTTCAAAGACATCTGATAGTAGTAAATCAAACCATAAAGCATCAGGAAAAAGTGCTTTTAACAAAGTGCTTTTTCCAGTTTGTCTTGCTCCCCAAAGAAACAAACTCTCCATCTCAGAGTCTATTAATATTTGTCTACGATTAAACATTTAGATACAAATATACTTTATTTTATCATGATAATCTAAAGTACTACTTTATTTTATCATGATAAAGTAAAGTAGAAAGTGATTAAAATATTGATAATTAAGTTAATATAATTTTTTGACTTTTTTGTGTGTTTGTTTGGTATTTTTGATTCAGAAACAAAAATTTAGCTGCTTTGTCAATCAAATTAAGAAAAAAAAAGTTTAAATTTATATTATAGGGTTTAAGGATTATTGCCTAAATCATTTTTCTAATTAAACTTGAAAAACTATAAAATTTGTTAATTCATGTTTTTTTGGATTCAATGTGGATTCCTCAATATTTTTTAAATTACATTGCAATTAAATAAAAGTGTTTAAGCTTAAATCTTCAAAACATAAAATTTCAAGACATGAAAAAAATTATACTTAAGAGTTTAATGTTAATTCCAATTGTGTTATTAATTCAATCTTTTGGTCCTACAGTGCTTGGTAAGCGTGATGGAACTGAGCCCGGATATACAGGTTCACCAGGAGATTCATTAAAAAATTGCACAGTTTGTCATGGAGGTAAAGCCACGAATATTGATGGCTGGATTACATCAACAATACCATCTACAGGATTCGAACCTAACACTAAGTATACAATTACAGCTACAAATACCGAAGTTGGTGGAACTCGATTTGGTTTCTCAATTTCCCCTCAATCAATCACTGGTGAACTATTAGGTACGCTTGTTATATCTGATACCGTAACAACCAAATTGGTTGGTAATAATAAATATGTTACCTATCGTGCAGCAGGAGTTAATGGAGTTAATAGCAAAACTTGGACATTTGATTGGATAGCTCCAGATAGCGTAAATGAAGTTGTATTTTATGGAGCATTTAACTCAAACTTTGAAGGACATAAAGATGGTGATCAAACTTATTTATCTCAACTTAAGGTTTTCAAGAAAGGATTTACAAGTTTGAATGAGAATCATTCAATCAGTGGCGTTAAAGTTTTCCCAAATCCAATAAAAGATCAAGCTCAGTTGACTTTTTACAATAAAGAAAATTCAGAGGTTGAAATCAGTTTAATAGGATTAGATGGCAGGTATCATAAGGAATTGTTTATCCAAGAACTTTCAGCAGGACATCAATCAATTCAACTTGAGCTCAATGAAAAAACTGGAATTTACTTCTTGAAAATTACTAATTCGAAATCAACAACTTATCAGAAGATATTTATTCAGTAGAAATACTAATCAGGCTATTTTTCAAAGAGCTTATAAAGAATTTTGTGTAGTCGGATGTTGTGGAATAGGGCCTTGGATTATAGTCTAAATCTAACTTTAATTTAAAATCTAATTTTCCAATTCAAAAAAGTGCTCTTTTGGGAGACTCAAATCTCCGAAAAGACTAACTTTTGGAGAGTATGTTCTCCGAAAGTTGGTCTTTTCGGAGAAAGTTGTTTTGATATCAAAACGTATCAAACATTTGAATTACCAGCTTATTTATCCAAATTTTTATTTTTGGCGTACCAAAAACCAACAAGAGGTTGATTGGATAGAAGAGTCTGATTTAAAATTAAAAGCTTTTGAATTCAAATGGAAAGATAATGGGAAGTTCAAATTTCCCACAAAGTTTATAGAAGCTTATACGCCAGAAACCCAAATAATTGACATTTATAATTTTAGCGATTTTTTATTGGATGATATTAACGATTCAAAGGTGTAGTTTAAATTCATAACTATTTTAATTCATTTTATTTATCGAAGACTTTTGGGGATAATTATTTAATGCCGAATTGTGGGAGATTCAAACACTAAAATTTAGCTCCTTCGTAAATCAAATTAGAAATAAGAACTTTTTCAGGGGAAGAAGGATAGAGGATTATTTCATGAAACCAATTGGGGATTTAAGCTTATTCTTCAGCTTTTACTTCTGTAAATTTAATTTTCTATACTTTGTCCTTAATTTATTTTTCAGTTTTTTTTGATTTTCTAAGCTCAAATAATAATTACTACATAAGGAATAAACCATTTGTAAGTGAAGCTAAGCGAAACTTCACTTTCAAATGGGTAATGCCAATAATTCTATCTTCGTATTCCAACATTATTATAACTTCATCAAAGCAATGGTTTCAAATTGATGAGTAATTCAGCACTATTTTATCTAAGGGTTACGCACCAATTTTTGAACTAAAATTTCATCACTTTGTAATACTTTTAAAAAGTAAATTCCAGCTGAAAGATTTCCAATTTGGTCAATTCTAATTTCAGCATTTTTAGTTTCAATAAAAATTTCTTTTGATACTATCATTTCTCCATTTAAATCATAGAGATACATTTCACAATTACCCAATTCAAAATTCTTTAATTTGATAGTTAAATATTCTGTAAATGGATTTGGATAGATTAATATTTCTCGATTATCAAGTGATTGTTTTTCAATTCTGATAGTTTTTGAAATGTTTTTTGAGCCATCAAAATCTATTTGATTTAAACGATAAAAAATAACAGAGTTTTGTTTAAAAATACTTGAATCAATAAACTTATAGTTTCTTAACTGGTTGCTATTCATACCGCCCGAGACAAAACCAATTTTTTCAAAATCTAGTCCATTAAGAGATCTTTCAATTTCAAAGCCAAGATTATTTTTCTCAGAGCTTGTTTCCCAAAATAGTATAGCATCATTTTCTTGCTCCATTCCTTCAAAAGAAAGTAAATCTACTGGTAGTGGAGAGTTAAAGTCTGTTGCGGTAAAAATAGCCGAGCCATTAACAGTATTGTTGCTGCTAATAGTTTTAGTTATTGTATTTACTACTGATGAAGAATGAAGGTTCCAAGTTGATGAAGCATACCGAGCAATTCGTAAACTTGATTCATTGTTAACATTTCCTAAAAGTGCTGGGTCATAGTTTAAGCTTATTTGATAAGAATATCCATTTCCACCAATTGCATTAATGTTATAATAACAATTAAGGAATTTTGTTGCAGGTATAGTTGATGGCGGATTTTGACCAGAATAGTATTGAAATTGTAAAGTACTTGGTAATGTGCCTGTACTACCCCAATAAATTGTGGCTAATTTTCTACCTGCAAAAACAAGAGCACTTTGACCATTGGTATTGGAAATGGGTGAGATTTGAATGATAGGAGGGACTACATTTGGTGTAAATTCATGCGAGCCAATATCAATTCCATATCCTGCTGATATTCCTCTTGGATTGCCAGAATAATCTACATTTAAGTTTCCAACCATTGGGCCTGCAATTGCTTTGCCATTTAAATACCATGAAAGCGGAGAGTTTACATTTACATTTAAGTTTCCATTAAGTGGGTCAACAAACAGAGATGATGCTTGAGAATTATTGAAATTTTCAGAGTAGGAAAATTTATCTTTATTCGTAAAAAGTTTCCAAGCATCAAAAGAAACATAAGTAAATCCCCACAATCCAACATTGTTTATATTTGTAGTTGCTAAAAAGTTATAATCTGATGCAAACCAACCGGAACCAGAAACTCCAAAGTTTCTTTCATTTGAAATCGCATAATTTTTTGAGCCAGCACCTTGTCTTACATTTATAAGAGCATTATTAATCAGATTAACTCCTGATGTCGATTCAAATTGATTATTTGAGCCATAATGAAATGCAAATGAGGATAAATCTGTATTTGAATTGCCTCCAATTAAAACAGAATTATTGTAAAAAAATGTTTGACTAGGTAAAGTAGATTGATACCATATTCCATTAATTTGAACTCCAGAGTTTATTCCAAATCCTAATGTAATTTGGTTGTTTGTAACAAAATGAATCCCTTCTATACCAATAATTGAAATGCCATTTGTAGTAGCCATTGGATATGTTGAATTAGAACTACTTAAATTTTGAATATTATATATTCGATTTGATTCAACTTTAGTTTCAAAGCAGCTTCCTAGAGTAATTGCAGATGCATGATTTACAACATTATTTGTATTTGCTGCTATTAAATTAAAAATTGTATTTCCTTTGATTATAGTTCCATTTGAAGGGCCATTCCCAATCCCAATGCCGGTTACACTTGAATTGAATTGATGGATCTGGGAATAGCTGGAATAAGAAGTTAAATTCGAGATTCTGTTTGAATTAATGTTTACGAATAAAGATGTATAGATAGAAATGCCGCTTACAGAAGAGAAGGAACTTTCATTTGAATTGTAAAGATTAGAAATCCTGTTATTAGAAATAGAAATTACATTATCAATATTACCTCCGTTTTCAATTTGAATTCCTCTAACAATATCGGCTGAATTAGATGATAAACTTTGTACTTGATTAGCACCTCCAATTTGATTATTAGTAATTGTAGGTTTTCCACCTTTTACCAATATGGCAATTAATCCGCTTGTTTGAAATAAATTGTTAATTTTTATTCCTGCTATAATGTTTCCATTAATTAAAACAGGAGCATTAACTGTAGATGCAATTTCAATACATGCATTTTTAGTATCTGGAGAAAGTTCAATTATTCCAGTTTGTATAGTATCGCCAATCATATTGTTAATAATATCGGTGTATCCATTATTTACAAGAATTCCAGTCCATTTATTGGCTCCAAATGTATTTGTCAAACGAATATTACGGATGAGGTTATTACTGATTGTAGTTTTATAAATATTACCTATTGATACCTGAATCATGTTCCAATTTACTTGGTTATTTAATGACCAAGGATTTCCAAGTGTAAAAGCTTGTGAGCCTCCAATTCTATTTGAACTGATTACATGACCACTTGATTGTATACCAGAATTAAAAATGATTCCTGTAGGGTTTTTAATTTGTGTGGTATTTGGTAAGGTCCAGAATAGGTTATTTTGTGAAACTGTCCAAAAATTACCCGAACCCACCTGAATAGAAATATAAGCTAAAGAGGCATTAGATAGTTCATTTTTTGTTATTACATTATCACTATTGAGTATTGTTCCTAAATGATAACTTCCTATCAAAACATTAGGGATACCTGGTGGGAAAAATTGTGCTGAGTTGTTTCTGATTTTACAATTTGTAATTGTATCCAAGCTGTTTCCCTGGCTATTATTACTACCTGTAAAGGAGATTAAACCGTTATTTAATTGGGTTTCAGTTGCCATATTTTGACCTTCAATAACTAGGTTCTCAAGTTTTATTTGTTGAACTCCATTTTGTAATAAAAAAACAGGGCCATTTGCAGAATTTCTAAATATTAAATTTCTTAATGTATCAGCTGAATTCAAATCTGAAATACCAGAGATTCTCACCTTATCAACTCCATTGAATCTGATTAGTCCTAGTGGGTTTGAACCTGAAATAAGTATTGGATTGTTTACAATTGAGGAATCGGGTTTAATGGTTAAAACAAAATTAGAATTTGATAAAGTTCCAATTGGTTTTAAATCAAAAGTTCCAGGCTCAATAGTGTTAGATGAAATAACCGCAGTAATATTCGATTGGAAAAAGTTGTTATTTAAAAATTCAAATAAGCCTCCATTACCAGTTAAACTTGGAAATTGTTTATTGTTTCCTACATAAAATTTATTAGCGGTTACTTGAGATACAATTACAAAATAGTCGGGTTTTTGAGGCCCTTGAATTAAATTATTAACACTAGTTGCATTGGCCAAAGGTTGCCCCGACATTATATTGTTACCCAAGCTGTCTTGAGCCAAAACAAAATAATAAATAGTGTCCCCAATATTAATACCTCCAACTAAATTTAACTGAAATTGAAAATTAAGCTTGGCTGATTTTGATGTTCCTATTTGAGCAAAAGCTGAAACAAAAGAATAAGGGCCATTTATTCCTTTTTTGTAATACAGTTTTGGGCCAGATATAGATAAGTAATGAGGTATTCCGGCATTGTCTGAAATGCTCACATCTAATAGTTGAATTGGACCTGATATTAAACTTTTATTGGTTAAAGGTGTGTAAGAAATGAAAGGAGGAAAACTATCAACTGATATAGTAAAGTTACCAGCATGTGCTCCAATATCACATGCGGATAAGCATGATCTGCAATTGTTATCAAAATCATCAGTAATTAAAACTCCAATTGTTGAATCACCGGCTCCTTCAACGGGGTTTGAGTTTTGAAGGTGAAGGTCAATTGTATTTCCACTCCCAATTGGATTAATAAACATTGGGTTTACTGATGAACTTTGAAGGTCAAATCCTGTTAATCGTTTCCAACCTGAAGTGCCATTTAGAGTTTGGAAATTTGTTGTATTAGTTCCTGCAATAAATCCACCAGAACCAGGAGCAAACAAAACGTTGTAATTGGAAATAATATTTTGACTGGTTTCATTTATACCCAATAATCTAATCGAATAATTTTTTCCGAAAGCATTTGTTGAATTTGAAATGGCATTATGAAAAATATTGTTTCTAATATCAATCAATTGGGTTCCACTAAGACTGCCATTTATTAAAAGGCAAGAAGTTTCGGCAATTCCACTATTAGGATTACCTCCCAAATATATACTGTTATGGTAGAACTCGAAATTTCCAGAGGATTCTAAACGAATTCCATTGACTTCATAAGGATTGTTGTAAAGATTAGAATTAGAATCAATTCCAAGTCGAATCATATTGTTTGAAAAAGTACCAGCTATTCCACTTATTTGTTGTATGCCAGCTATTCTTCCACCTAAAGTACCAGATAACTTAAAGCTATGTATAAAGTTTTTTTCAATTGAAGATTTGATTTCGGAAGTTCCACTTCCTTGGTATAAAATTCCAACAATTGAATTTGAAATATTGTTGCTACATTCTAAGGTTTGAATTGTATTTTGATTAAACTTAATGGATCCACCATTTCCGGTATGAATAATTCCTATAATGGCTGAATTTGCAGCATTTAAAATGTTTGTGCTATTGGTCCGAATTTGGCTAATACTATTTTTTGAAATAGAATGGTTGTTTCCGGCGGTTTGAAGAATCCCAATTACCTGACTTGGATTTGGGTTTGGATTGGTGTGGCTTAAGTTTTTAATGATATTTCCTTCAATAAACTGATTGGAGACATTAGAATTTAAGCTAATTCCAATTAATACTGCCGTGGTAGTTGTATTTCCATTCCGAGAACTACTTTTAATCATTTCTATAGTATTTTCTCTAATTTTATTCAATCCTGAAATAGATAATATTCCAAGCACTTGGGAACTCGAATTCGAAATAGAATTATTGCTTAAACCTTTGATTAAATTCTTTTCAATGGAAATTTCATTTGATAATGCTGAAACATAAATTCCAATCATTGAAGCACCAGATGCTGTTAAAGAGTAAGTTGAAGAATCTTTTAAGTTTAAGATTCGATTTCCAGAAATATCTAGTTTAGAACTACAATTGAAAGCTCTTATTCCATTAACGAATGCTTGAGCACCATTGGGATGTAAGTTTGAAAAGTTAGCAATTATATTGTTTTTTATAATGGATGTAGATGAAGAATAGCAGTTGATTCCAATCATGCCTCCATTCCCAGAATAACTTACATTATTTGGTACTAGAGAATCTCCAAGATAGTTATTCTCAATATAGCTTATATTGGAGCCTGAATTGATATAAATTCCATTAAAAGGGTTACCACTTGTCCAGTTGCATTTAATATTAGCTATCCTGTTTCCGGTAATATGAATCCCATGGACAAATCCAGTTGAAATTTCGATTGCAGAAAAATTAGTTGTTATTGCACTGCTAGGAAATGCCCATGTTCCACTTAAATTTGGTCCACTACCTCCAATGATATTATCTGAAATACTATCACCTGCAGATTTAAATCCTGATGTTAGCATAATAGCAGTTTGCGCAAGACTTGTAAATGAGTAGGGAAGATTTTGATAGAATTGATTTCTTTTAATTATTTGATTGTTCCCTGTTCCTGTTCCTAATAAAATTCCTATTATATTAAAATTATAGAAGTGACAATATTTTATTTCTAAATTGTCATTAGCATTGGTTGAAGTGGATCCTGCAAATAAAACTCCAGGTAATCCGGGAAAGTTATTGTTTGAAATATCTCTTCTAAAATGACATTTATAGAATTTATTGTTATCACTTCCTGTTGTTAAGTTGGCAGCACTTAATCTAACAATACCTCCATCGGTTTCCTGACTTCCTATATTTCTTCCTTCGAAAATTACCTGTTCAAAATAATTGTTTGAAGCATCGTTCATTAAGGAAATTGCGGGTTGAGAGGTGGAGATATTTCTAATAATTAAATTGGTATCATTACTTGAGCCTAATGTATCATAGCCCAGAAAAAGGACTCTATCAGCGCCATTTAGTCGAATCATTCCATTTGTATTACTTACGTTTCCTGATAGTAAAACTTGTGAACTAGAACTTGGACGAATTGTTAAAGTATATCCATAATCGCCAAAATCCGTGCCTTTGATTTCGTTCCACTGATTCAATTCGATTTCTCCAGTTTCTAAAATATTTGAACCTCCTAATAAAAGAGCAGTTGTATTACCTTGTAAAAATTTGTTATTGATGCTATTAAATAAACCATTTAATCCTGTTAGATTAGGGTAATTTCCTCCAGGGCCAATTGTTATTAAAGTAGGAAATGCATCAGTTATAATATAGCTAAATAAATTATTTGGTGGGTTTAAAACAGTTGTAGTATTTATAGCATCAGCATATTGTGGAATAGAATTATAGTTGCTTGAACTGTCTTCTGCAATTAGGTAATATTTGATAGTGTCGTTAATAGCAAATCCTCCAATTATTGCGCTATCAATTAAGAATTCCCAATTGCCGTTTTTTGAGTTTCCAATGACTAAATTTCCTGGAGAATTATACCAAATGCCATTATTTTTTTTATAATAAATTCTAGGTCTATTTGCACCAAGATTAACACCTGAATTTCTATCAGAAATTTGTGCAAATATTTTTCTGGAAGAAAGGAATGGTGTATTACCAAGAGAATTATGCTCCAATTCTGGTGCTACTAAGTCAGTTGTTAAAATGTTAGTAGAAGAAGACCATGCTCCTAAATCACAAGGGGAATTGTTCAATCTATCATTTCCTCCAAAATCTTGTGGACAAGAATTCAATAATCTAATATCTCCAACACCCTCTATTAAATTACTAAATCCGGGTTGAAGGTTAATAAGAGCTATGGCCGCTGTTGGGTTTTGTAAACCAGGATCACCGTGTATTCCAGAGTTTTCGGTGCCAGAAATTAATTTCCACCCATTGCCTCCTGTCATTGAAGTTGCAAATCCTGGACCAATACCAATATAATTATTAATTAAACCATTTCCAGCCCATAATAAATTGTAATTAAATTTACTTTTGCCAATTGGTAGAGTTCCTAAATCAATAGCAGAATTTACGCCACTTGAGCCTGAATTTGTTACAAGGTTTACGAAAATATTGTTTCTAACATCCTGATAATTGTATGTGAAATTTGATGCTCTCTTATATGCAGTTGTTTGAGCTGAACCTGAAGTAGGTGATCCGCCAATAAATATGGTATTATGGTAAACATTTGAAAACACCTCAGCTTTCATCCCATTATCAATAATCCCATTTATGTTTACAGACCTTGTATTGGTATTACCTAAAGTATCAAAACCTAAACGAATTAAATTATTTGTACACGTTACTTGACCTCCCCATAATTGAATTCCATTCCATGTTTGAGTTCCAGTATTGATACTTGAAAAACTATGAATAAAATTGGCGTTTATGATTGAAGTTGAATCGTAAATAAAACCACTCATGTTTGACCATAAGCCTAAAATAGTACCTGTAGAGTTGCTATTTTTACTTTCTAATCCATAAATGATGTTTTTTTCAATTAATTGGTTTGTAAAAGGACTGTTTGCAATGATTCCGCAGATTCCTGGATTGGTATTAGAAAAATTGCTGATAATATTTCGAATTAGATTAGACTGAATTATATTGTTTATAGAACCAACAACATATATTCCAATAACTTGACCAGCAATAGGACTCATCGAATTCAAAACTAAAGAATCAATTATATTAGATTTTATAATTGCTCTTCCACCTCCCTCGAAGTTTATTCCAACAATGGAAGCTAACATATTTGTACCGGTATAAGTTGAAGTGCTCCAACAACTAAAAATTGAATTACTATCTATTACAGCTGCCCCGCTACCAGAGTAAAAAATTCCATTAATTTGTGAGTGTTGGATTAGTGCAATTGATTTTTGAATTAAATTACTTATAGAATTATTTCGAATAATATTTCCTCCTAGAGAAGAATTATTAAATATTCCAATTATTTTATTTGAACTATTAAAATTGGTGTTAATTCCTATTGAATCTATTATTAAGCCTTCAATGATATTTTTTTCAATTAATGATACACCTGCATTTACAAAAATCCCCCAAACCTGCAGAGTAGTCGTTATCCGATTAGAATTTATTATTGGTTTATCTAAGCTTCCAATTTGGTTTCCTATTATTTTTATATTTGGGCTTGATGACAAACAGTTAATTCCTGAAATACAAAAAGTATAATTAATGTTATTTGGTTTTGAATTGGTTTTTAGTCCTAAGATTTTGTTTTCAATAATGTTCAATTTTTGCGAAGACTCAGAAGAACCTTCGCAATTTATTCCTACTATAAATGCGAAGGAATTAAAATTGTTTATTTGAATCGTACTAATTAGATTTCTACTAATTGTATAATCGTTAGACGGCGGAACTCTAATTCCATAAATGCCTCCCATGGTTAATGAGTAGATGTCAGTAATAGTATTTGAATCAATACTAGAATTCCCTCCACTCATATATATTCCATAAAAATGAGAAGAAGCAACTGTATTTGTAAATAGGATATTACCAATTTGATTTCCTGATATTACATTGTCTTGTTCAGAGTAACTATTTACAAAAATTCCATACCTAGTTACGTCTGAATTATTTGTAAGTGGATTTCCTGTTAAATTTGGACCTGAACCTCCAATAAAATTATTTGTGATTCGATTGCCATTACTTTCAACTTGTCTTTGAGCAGAGAAGTGAATTGCAGTCCACAAAGTTGAATGTATTGTTTGAGTTTGATTATAAAAACTATTGTTACTAATATTCCAGCCTCCTCCATTGCCTGAATTTGTGTTGCTAATTCTAATTCCATTGTAAGTGAATCCATCAAATTCATTACCATAAATTAAATTATCATTATTGAATCTGTTCGCATTTTGTCCTTCCGCAAAAATACCTATGGTATAATTTCCATTTGTACCAGAAGAAAATTTATTGTTTAAGAATTGATTACTATCATTCCCTTTAGTTAAAATTGTTCCTAAAATATTAATTATACCTAGACTATTTGTACTTGAACTTTGTTTAAATTCTACGTATTGAATGGTGTTAGATATCGCATCATTTAATAAATTCAAACAAGCAGATCCACTCGTTCCACTATTACTTATTATCAAGGATTTGTTGTTTGAACTAAATGTATCTCGTCCATCTAAAATAAAATTATGAATATTATCGAGAGTTATTATTGATTGTGAGGTTTGGCCACTAATTCTTGAGTTAATTCCCAAAAGCGGTTTAATTCTTATGGTATTGGTTGAATTCATTCCTTTTACTTTTATAAATCTAATTGGGAATACTTCTCCATTGGTATTACTATACAATGAATCAGCAAGATTAAATGTAACAGGTCCACTTATCCCACTACGATTTAAGTAGGTGGTAACTTCTGTTATACTAGAAAAGTCACAATTATTTTTGCCAATAGTATAACTGCCATTTAACTCAGGAAAATAATGTTTGGTGCATGTATCATTTGCTTTTATTGTATCTGAAACAAAATTTGGTGAACTCGTCCATACTT
>JAIYDG010000224.1 GCA_027487625.1 Bacteroidota bacterium | reverse complement strand
TACCCTGCACACCGGACAAGTGGTTTCTGTGTCATCTGTCCTTTTTTTAATTTTTTTCATGCTAGCGTAGCACGTGTCGCACACTAGGTGGCCGTTTGTCGCGCAGCATCTCAGTTTTTGGCCGGGCCTGACATAACCCAGACACACGCAACACTTGAAAATTTCCACGAGCTTAGGGACAAGATCATTTGTTTGTTTCAACCCCAGTTGGCACTCCATCCTGCGGAATCTTTTAGCCGGATAATTTAACCTGACAAAGAAAGAAAAAAACAGTTACGGATGTCAATTTTTTTATTTATTTTGCGGTGACAAGCAAACACACAGAAACATTGTTTTATGAAATCAAATGCATTTATTATTTTTCAACTGCAAATACAAAATTGCATAGGTTTATAATGTACAAGCCAGATAAAAAAATTACACTTTAAATTACAGTTAAACACCGAAAGGCACAGCAGAGTCAGAATTGGTTGGGTCTAAAACACAGAGTTCTTTTTCACCGCGTAGAAAACATTGACGAGACACTGGATGACCATTCCGTACACGATGGAGCCCGCAATCTCATGCGGGGAAATGTTTTGCTCCCTGTATCTGTCCACCAAGAGAATCGAAAGAAGACAGAGGGAGACCAAGAGCATTCCGACCTTAAAATAGGGATTGCTCTCTTGGAGAATGCTCAGAATCTTTCCAGTTTGTTTATCCTTTTCTTTCAGTTCTTCTCTGTTTATCGGACCGCCCGCTTCGGCCGTCTCCATTTGAGGCGTCCTCACAATGGTCTGGGCAGATACCTCTTTTTCTTTGCTCACGCGGTCAATCATTTTTCTCCTGATCCACATGGCCATGAGAAACATTACCAGAGATGATCCCGCGATGGCGCTCGGGGTGTTGGGCAGAGAGTGAAGGCTTTCGTGCATTTCCGAGTCGGGTGCAGCTGCGTCATTACAGAGCAGGGGAACGTTAGATGACGAAGTTCCGTTTCCCCCCACCCTAAAAACAAGCAGGTTGTAAGATTCCAGTGCGCGGCAGGCGTTCCTAGTCAACCGGCACTTTTCAAAAAACGTCCCGTCCGGATTTACAATAAAGTGCTTCGCAAGTTCCGTGCTTCCAAAGCACGACGCCTGACCGACAAAAAGCTGGAGCGCAAATCTCAGAGCAATCCTGTTGAGCTCATTTTTTGCACTCGCGTGCGGCTCTTCAAAATTTTCGAGCTGGTTGCGGAATGCACTCTCTAGGCCGCCTCCGCCTCTGGTCTCGCCTGTTGGCAAAGTTCCCAGTGAGAGAACTGGAATGACGAGCGGCATGAGGGGCAGCACCAAGGCAACGGTAGACAGTCCAAAAGAAGACAGCAGCCTGTTGTCACTGGTAAAGTTGTTAAACCGGGTGACGTTGGCTGACAAGTTCCGAGCAGGAAACTGGTTGCAAAAAAAATCCCTGCCTATGACAACATTTTCTTCTTCCGGTGGAAATTTGTTGACAAGAGCACCCAGCAAGATCATGGACAGGGTAAAGATGCCAACCGGGGTAAATTTTTTTACCCCGTGCTCTACAACTGCTGTGCTCAACATGGCGGCAATAACTGAATTGTGCAAAGGTCTGGCGTGCTGTTTTATACAAGTTCTTGTGCGTCCTGCTCGAACCTTGGAGAATCGAAATTGCAGGTAAAGTCTTCGTCTTCGCTGTCACTGCTGCTGCTGGTGCTGCTGGTACTGCTACAACTGCAGCTACTGTCGTTGCAGTTTTCTTTTCCGATGCTATCACTGCTGTCACTGTCAGCGCTTTCTTCAGAAGAGTTGTTTCTTTCCGCTCTTCTTTCGTCTTCTTCCGTGCTTTCGGTTTCGGACAGGTCAGACTCGACAAATTTTTTTTTCTTTGCAGGAGGCAAGCCAACAGAGCCCGTCTCTTTTGTCTCTCTCTTTTCGCCTTTGGCTGGCGGGTTGATTTTTGGTTCAAATTCTCCGTCACCTCTCAACTCTACGTCGTGTTTTTCGTCTTCTCCAACTTCCTTCTCTTCTCCGTCGTCTTCTGTTTCTTCCACAAACTGCTGACTCTGTCTCAACTTGTTTAGGTAGGCTACTCGCTCTTCGTCGGACGTCACCAGCTGCCGTATCAGCGCAACCAGGCGGCGGCGCTGCACACGCCCGTCGTCCATGACCCTCAGGTAAAGTTCCATGTTGTCGCAGAGAGAAGTAAAGACGTATTTCAGAAGCATGGGAGAGTAAAAAGAGTCCTGGTCGTATTTTTGAAGCACTCCGATCACGTAAGAGTACGCGCCTAGCAAAAAGTGAATGCGGGAAAAGCTGCCGCTAGTTGGGAGACAGGACGGATCGATTTCGGGTCTCTTCCTGCAGTAACACTCGATGACTCGGTTTCTCACGGCGGCCAGAGATTCCTGAAGCGCGTTTTTCTTGCTCTTCGAAACTACCAATTCGGATGGAAGAACTTTGGGCGGAAAAAAATTTTTTGGGTCCTGGGGAATGACGTGGCTGTGAATTCTCTGGTTCGAGGTGATGAGGATCCACAGGGGAGGAAGGGTGCAAGTGTCTGCAAAAACCTTGCACGTGGTGGGCTCGGATCTCGCAATTGTTCTAAATTTTGCGGCATCCTTTGACTTGTACAACACGTCGAGCGCAATGTCGCTGTAGATGAGAGTGCTCCGTTTCTTGACGGCAAATCTGCCCACTCCGGCCTCTGCCACGTAGCTGTGTCCGTTTTCAAATGCGGGGGCCTCAAAAAGCGAGCTCTTTCCTACGGACGAGACTCCGCAAACCGAAACGGCAAACATTTGATCCCCCTTTGCCCTGTAACAGTTTAGCATGCACCAAAGGTGCAGGACAAAAGCGTCCTTTGTCGACAGACGTCCCAGCTCCTTCTCACAGGTTGCGGCGTAAGTCACAAACGGAGATTCGACGTAAGAGGAAAAGCACTGTCTGTAATTTTCAGCGGTTCGCTTGAGATCCTGCGGGGGAACTTTGACACGGCTGAGAGCGCGGGACGCCTTTCTCTCTTGACACAGGGTGATGTATTTCTTTAGCATGGCCCCAAACTTGTGTTCTAGCGTGAGAGAGATGCCGGAGAGGCGTTCGTCCGTCAGATCCAAAAGCATCTGAGTCTTTTCTTCCGCAACGGTGGAAACCCTTCCGTTTTCGTCACACTCAAATTCTCGACACAGCTTTTCTGCCATGTGCAGCAAAAAGTTGTCGACGTCCCTGTCCTTGTCTGACAAAATGTTTCCCATGGCTTCGGCCATCTCGGCTTGGTCTTGTTCGCTTGCCATCTCCAATCTCCAATCTAAAATGAGAGAGAAAAAAATTGAATTTAAATAAAACCCTTTTACGAAACACAGACAACTTTAGAAACCAAAAAAACACGAGGCGGTGGAAGGTACACATTTGTGCATTTTATTTTCATTCAAAAATTGCAAGTTACAATTTACAACATTCAATACGGTTTATACAACTGTTTTTTGCATAAGTCAATTTCTCTGCACAAATTAGTAAACTCGGTAAGTAGTCTCTTCAGATTTTCTTTTCTGTAGTTTTCGTCATCCCCCGGGCACTCGCAGAGGTTAAAAAAAAGTCCGCAGATCTTGTTGAAGCGGCACTTCCAATCTGCAATCGTATTTTCCGCCTCGAGAGAGTTGTAATCTCGAAAGCACACATTTTGTACGTACTGTATTTTGACGTGCGCCTCTTTTGCTTTGACGTTAAGCTGTTTTACTAGCTTGCCAATTTGGTTGCAGGCGGGGAGAGATTTGTCCATGCTTTCTCCCTTGGCTCCGGAATAAGAGTGATCCGGAGGCAACACAAAACTTAAAATATATACAGCTTGCTAGTTGTTGACGGAGTAGAGGTACGGGTTGCCTTCTGCGCTGACTCCGCCGCGCTTGGACCGCCGTGTTGTTCTGCGCCCGTCGTCGCTATCGTCATCTCCGCGGTAGTCGGGGGAAGCATCTCTCCTCTTCCTTTTTCGGCTTCCCCTAGTCTTCTTGTGCTTGTGCTTTTTAGGCCTCCTTGTTCTTTCGCCAAAGATTGAAAATTTTCTCGGAGGTTCAAGCAAAATCTTGTTTTTAAATAGACTCTTGGGACAAAGGTTGCGCAGCAGAGAGCGCACGTAC
>JAIYDG010000273.1 GCA_027487625.1 Bacteroidota bacterium | reverse complement strand
TCGCACCCGCACTCGCGCTTCGAACCGTGCTTCGCGTGTCGAATTGCCGTTTGCCATTTGGGCAGGCCGTTCAGTGCTTTGCGGACTTGCCTCGACCCGCCGTTCGGTGCGCGACTCGCCGTTTGCGCATGCGCATCGCGCTCGCCTACGCAGATTTCGTCTGCTTCGAGGAAAAAGACAAGAAAATACGATTTGCACAACCAACAACAACAGGGGCTTGCAATTTAAGTTCGAATTTCGAACTAAAGAAGGGGGCTTGCAGTTTTAGATCGAAAGAACTGAGAATAGAAATAAAAACTAAAGAAGAGGGAAGCTGTATGTGTATGAGTTGTCTGAGGTAACCGAATTACCCACGTTAAGGGTGAGTGTGTTTGTGTTGATAAGTTAGTTTCCTCCGGCACTGGTCAATAAAAATTAAGTAAGAACGGGTCACCAAAAACCCGCACCAGTTTGAAATAAAAAGAAAGATCCGGAGCGTAAAACAAAAAAGAGGTAGCCGAATTGCGCTCGTTAAAGGCAATTAGGTCTTAGTGTGTGTCAAGAACAGGTGTGTGGTTTTGTGAGAAAGCAATACGCAGATATGAAGAGAATAGCTAGCAGCCCAATGGAAGCAGAAAAGAAGAAACAGAGTGGCATTGATACCTCAACTCCATCAACATCACCTGAGTTGCATGGCCCCATGCCTTACGCAGAGGCAGCACGGTCACCAAGGAGGGAGATTGGTCCACGACCAAGAAGAGCGACAGTGAGCACAATTCCTGTGCCGGAAGAAGGACACCTTGCGGTGACGGAAGGAGCAATCCGGAACAACTTCACGGTGGACGTGCTGAAGAGGAATGGACAAGACTTCAAGGGGACGCTGAAGAGGGCAGAGGCATTTCTGTCTATCTTCATTGGTGCACTTGGTTTTCCCAAGGAGGAGTTTGACGGGGCAATTCTTGGATTCAAGGGTAACCCAACTGTCATGTTCAAGACAAAAAGCAAGTTCAACATCGATGAAAGGTTTGCTGGTCTCGCGACATTCAACTACTCAAAGAATGTAAAGACTGAAACAGGAGAAGTGCAAACTCATACATACGAATGCTCCATTCGTGGTGTGAGGGTCCCAGGAGAAGGTGCTGCAAGGGCTAATAGCCGGTACACATGGGTGAAGATTGAAGGAGCGGAATACCAAGTCCCCCCGGCAATGATCAAGAAATGGCTACTGCAGTACGGAGACCTAATGACGGACCTTTCGGAAGAGCTGGAGGAGCTGGAGGTGAGCTCGGACGAAGAAAAGGAACTCTACACGGGAACAGAGATGCCAACTGGAGTGTACTCCGTACAGATGCTGATCAAAAAACCCATCCCGCAGTTCCTGCCAATGGATGGCAAGAGGATCAAAGTTTACCACAGAGGTATCAAGAGAATATGCCAGAACTGTTTCTGCAGTGGTCATTACAGAGTCAACTGCTCTCAAGAAAGAGTTGACTGGATGGACTACGTCGACTACTTCATCTTGGAGTCGGGCTTTGATGAAGAAATGTTTGGAAAGTGGGTCCATAGAGTCAATGACTGGCGGATTACCAACGGACAAACGCACGAGGAAAACAAGAGGTTCGTGAACCAGAGTAAGGAGGCGGAAAAGGCCAAAAAGATTTTGCTGGCCGAAAGCAGGGACTCCATCACGAAGACGCTGGAAGAGCAGGCCACGGCATCGAGCATGGTTGAAGAAGGAGAAGATACAGTAACAGTGGTGGAGAGTGACGAGTGGGAGGACGCAAATCCACCAGCAGAAGGGACGGAATCGGAGAATGGTGGTGGAGTGGTGGAGAAGATGAGCTTGGCGGTGGAGAACATGTCGGTGGAGGAGCTGGAAAGAGAACTATCAATCAGGAAGAAAGGACGCCCGTCGCACGAGGACAGGAAAGAAAGGGCGTTGAAAAAGAAGGAATTGGACAAGAAGAAATCTAGTACAGCCGAATGACAGAAAATAATTTCAGAACAAAGCAGATCAAGATCTGCACATGGAATGTCTGCCTCGGGATATTCCATAAAATGCATTTTGTAAAGACAGCAATTAAAGAGAATGAAATTGACATTCTTTGTATACAGGAAGCGGAAGTGAAAGTAGAAGACAACGTGAACCTACTACAGATTCAAGGTTTTAGTCTCGAAATAGAAAAGACATCCTCAACATTCAGCAGAAGAACCATAATGTACATAAAAGATAGTGTAAGCTATGAAAGATTGTCCCATCTTGAAAAAGAGGATGCCCACATAATATGCGTGAAGTTACTAAAATACAACATCAGCTTGGCTTCAGTTTATCGGACGTATAAATTGACGCACAAGGCAAGTCATATGGAAGCGATCGAAGAACAGATAGGTGTCTTGGGAACACTCATGAATGCAGGAGCAGATACCATCATCATGGGAGACTTCAATTTGGACTTCAGAAAGAAAAATGACGTAAGTTACCATTTAAGACACCTGTATGAAGAGTGGATCGTATTCGAGCAAGAGTATCAACTACTACAGATGGTTGACTTCGCAACATGGCAGAGAACAAACGGCAATCAGATAATCAACTCTATTCTTGACCATGTTTACACAAACAACATTAGCCTTATCGAATCAGTGGAAGAAGCAGGGTACGTGTTGGGAGATCATTGCCCAGTTATCACTACTCTTACGAGAAAAAGCCAATCTTCGACAACGTCAAAGACAGTGAGAGACTGGAAAAAGTATAGTCCAGAACTGTTACTAACGGAACTTAGAAAGCAGAGCTGGGAAATTGAATTTGAGAGCGTTCAAGACTTTAATGATGAGTTTGAGCAACGTCTGATGACAATCATAGACAAACTGGTACCATTTGTGCAGAAAAGAATTACGAAGGGTCAATTCTCGGAATCACCCACAATAACGAATCTAAAGCGGAAAAAGAAAAACATATTAACTAATGCCAAGAGAAGGAACAGTGCACAACTATTAAAATGTAGCCAGGAAATCGGGAAGGAAATCAAGAAGAAAATATTATCCTCAAGGAAGGCCCAAATACGAGAAAAAATCCTAAAAGGTGGACAGTCGGGACTATGGAAAGGGCTGAACTTGGCCCTAGATAAAGAAACAGAGCAAATTCCGAATGAAATAAAGTGGGCTGACAGAACCATAACAAATAGCTCAGAGAAAGCACAGGCGTTTGCTGACTTCTTTAGCACCAAAATAAGAGACATAGTTGAGCAAAATAATGTGCAAGACGAACCAACCAACGGAGAAAAAGTAGTGAATGCGCAAGATACCAACTACGTTACTTTACAGAAAACTCAAGACATTATGAAGAACCTTAAACAAAAGAATTGCTACGGATGTGACAGAATACCGCTGCGAATATTAAGGGATGGAAACAAGATATTGGGAAATCCAGTGTTCAAACTGATGAGCAAGATCTACGAGCAGAAGGAGATTCCAGAACAATGGAAGATGTCAAGGGTCATTCCACTACATAAGAAGGGTCCAAAGTCAAAAATTGAAAACTATCGCCCAATTTCGAACCTATGTGCAGTGTCGAAAGTGTTTGAAAAACTAATGTTGCAAAGAATTCTGGAAATAGCTGACGCGGACACATTGTTTACATCGCAACAACATGGTTTCCGTAAGGGGAGGAGCACAGTTACGGCCATCACGGATCTGCAAAGGATCATTGCAACAAACATGGACATGGATGAATATGTAGCAGTTGCCAGCCTTGACCTCAGCGCAGCGTTTGATGTTGTTAATGTGAACCTACTGATGGAGAGACTAAATGTGATGGGGATGCCTAATGATCTAATACGGATTCTCTCGAATTGGCTAACGGACAGGGC
>JAIYDG010000153.1 GCA_027487625.1 Bacteroidota bacterium | reverse complement strand
TGCTTTTTGTTCACTTTTAGCACAAAAATCGTTGTCTGTTGCACTAAAAGTAGTCTTTTCTTCTTAGTTTTTAAATGTTTTAACTCACAACGGTCTATTGTTGTTGTTGTTGTTGTTCGGTCTACTTCTTTTCAACCTTTTTCTTCTTATTTTGGCACTTTTAGCACTTATCTATGCACTGAAAGTGTTTCAGAGTTCTTTTTTGCTCTGAAGGACCAGATTTGTAAAGAATTGTGTCTTTAACAATAAAATATACAAGGTTTTTGATTCTTTTTAACTCTTTTTATTCCTTTCTTTAGAATATTCTTATATTGACTGCTGGCTGCTCTAGCAGGCCAGCTACATTTAATTTGTACAGTGAGCATATTTATTTAGGACACAATTTGAATCAGAAATAATATTACTACACTATGGTACAGTCCCGGGGAATTGGGATCATAAATAAATCTGCTAATAATTCTTAAATCTGAAAATCTGAAAATCTTTTAAAATATAAAAATAGACTTCAACTAAATACAAGGTTTTTCGTAATAGTCAAAAAGTCATGATTCGTCGTCAACGTCACTATCTAAGATTTGTTGGCGTCAGTCGAATCGTCTTTGTTTCTTTTGGAGGTTTTTCTGTATCTCCAGACAAGTAAAGAAAACACCACAATTACTGCAATGCTGCACAAGATGGCAGCAGCGCTTGTGCTGTGCCCAATTGATTGAATGGTCACTTTTGTTTTCTCTTCTTGAATCCAGTTCTTCAATTCGTTGAGATGAATGTTGTCCGGATTCTTGATTTTTGCAAGCTCTTTCAACTTATGAACTAGTTCTTGCGTCTCAAGTCCATCAGTGAAGTGGACTTTTGGGATCTTCATTGTCTTGGCAATAAAATCCGTTTGTGTGTTGATGACAACCGGCGAGGTGAAGGTATAAAGTTCCGTGGTAACTTTACACCCTGGTTTCACATTTAGAGACGTAAGTCCACTGACATTGAGCGTCTCGGTCTTCTTGTCACATGTTTGCCGTACAGTGAGATCGTCTTTTGAGAAGAGAACCACTGCGTCATCCGAAATCTGCTTCATGAATTCTGACTGCTGTTCATAAAGATGAACAAAGTGGTGGCAATTTTGTACCACTTCTTTGTGTCCAAAGAAGAGACTCCCTAGACACGAACGTCGGATCTGATTCTGTTTCAGATTACTATCTGGGCAGATAAACAGCTTCCCATGGTGAATGTCTTCGGTTTGACACCTGAGAATGTCTGTTTTTGACATCTCCAGTCCATATTGACCCTGCAAATCTGTTGCAAGTAATTCTCTGTTTCCCTCGATGGTGACGAACATTCCATCAAGGCTGATGGGTACTGGGATGTACTCGTAGATCTCTAGTGGAGCTTGTTCCACTAGTGGTATGTGTACGATGACTACAATCTCTTCCTTTTTCGTGGCGAAGTAGGACAACTTTGCTTTGTAGACAGACGTCCAGTCACTATGAAGAGTCTGGAGTCCGACCTTGACTGCTTGTAGTTTGATATCTTCAAAAGCTTTTCTCATGGCCATCTTGTTGACCAGAGTTGGGTGCAGTTGGCCGTGAGACAAGGACTCTAGACCCCTGCCCCACGCTGCGAGCTCGGCGTTGAGGTTGCTGATAAGAGCTCCCAGTCCGACTATATTTTGTAGAGACCGAATCTCTTGTTGGTCATTCTGGATTTGATCAAGGGCATATCTGCAAGACTCCTTGATGAGATTGACATTCTTGACAATCTGGTGAAGAACGTGTTGTTCTTCGTCAAGAACGTGGGCGACATGTTGAAAACCATCAATCATATCATTTTGCAACCCTGTGAGTTGGGAGTGCAACTTGAGAATTTCTGTTGAAGTGTAGATGGACATACCCGTATTGAAAATTCCGAGTGCTATTGCCAATCCTAGAAATATTTGACGTTTTGATCTGACGTCGTTTTTTCCAAAGAAGAGGTCCTGGAGGTTCTCTAGGGTTTCTTTGGCAATCTCTAGTTGAGGTTGGATGGTGTCAATGTAACCTTTCTCTACCTCTGAATCTGTTTTCTCTTTTCTCAACTTGATGACGTGAAGTACGTTGTGTACAGCACTCTTCAATCTATTGAACTTCACTGTAGCATGAACGTGTGCGTAGGAGAGTCCACTGGCAAGATCACCAATCTTCCGGAAGTTTTGCCTGATCTCCAAGTGATCATTAGCACCGAGGTTGTTGGCACTAATTACTGCAATAACAATTGCGAACAAAAGTACAAGCTTTTTCGACAACATCTTGTTACGAACTGTCTTCATTCTTCGTTATTTGCTCTTCATTCTGCTTTTTTCTAATCTTCTATCTTCTCTTTTATCTGTGAGATCGTCGTTCTAGACGTCTAGGAATTTCTTTTAATTTAATAATTTTCAAAGAGTGCAAGTTTTTGCACAGGTCTTCGAAGTGTTGACGTTGGAGTTTTGACGGTCACATTCCTGATTAGACCATCTTTGGAGGGATGTACTTCTATAACCCTTCCTATTTTCCAGTCGTTTCTTGACAATTTGTTGTCTTCTCGGATGAGTACTAATTTTCCAATTAGGTCATCTTGGGTGGGTGTTGGCCACTTTTTCCTTATGTTCTGTTCTATAAGGTAATCTTTGGACCATCTTGTCCAGAATCCGTTTAAAACTGCTTGCCTCTTCCGCCATAAGTGCTGGAAGGAGGTTACATTTCTTCGCGCATTTGGATCTGGCAAATTTTCCAACCTACGTCCATTAACCAATTCCATTGGTGTAATAGGGGTTAGATCATTAGGGTCATTTGATGTGACTCCTAAAGGTCTGTTGTTCACAATAGCTTCAACTTCTGCTAGAATTATTCTGAGTTGAGTAAGTGTTAATCTTGCGTTTCCCACCACAACTCTGAGTGGGGCTTTTACAGTTCGGACAAGTCTCTCACACAAACCATTTTGGTGAGGGGCTTTCTCACATGAGAAGAACCAGTTTATGTTTCTCCTCACGCCTTCTTTTGCAACCGTGTCCCAATTTACAGACCGGTATAATCGGCGAACTTCTTTTGACGCAGCCGTAAAACCTTTGGCATTGTCAGAGTAGATTTGTTCCGGCGCTCCTCTTCTGGAGCAGAACAATCTAAAAGCATTGAGGAATGCTTCTGTTCCTGTGTTTTCCACAATTTCGAGATGCACTGCTCTAGAGTGGAAACATGTAAATAGTGCCACATGAACTTTGGATTCATTGGTATGTGGACACTTTTCTAGGTCACACCTGTGGTGAACAATGAGAGGGCCAAACAAGTCCACCGCAACATTGACGAATGGAGCTGGGTCATCTATCCTCTCAGCTGGTAGGGGAGCTTGTTGCTGTTCCAATTGTCTTGGTTGAACGCAACCCCTTTTGCAACACTTGTGTATCGCTTTTCTTATTTGGTTTCGACCTTGAGGTAGGATAAACCTGTCTTTCATAAGTGCATGCAGGTAGCCAGTCTGGGCATGTTGATGCAACTCATGTCGGAACAAAATGTATTTTTCGACTATTGGGCAATTTTTTGGCAGTATGATTGACCTTCTTGTCACTTCTGGCAAGTTGCTCAGTCGAAGTCTTGTGTTAGACCTAATCGTGAAACTAGTTAGGTCCATTTCTGGGTTATAGCATGAAAGTTTTGAGGTTTCAGCCACTTTCTTTCCTTCCAATAGTCTTTGAAAGTCTTCTTTGAAGTTGTGACGTTGCGTCATACTCCATACAAATTCTTGAGTCTTCCTCCACTCTTCTGTGGAAATTCTTGGTTGTTTCTTGAATTTTGCATGGTCTTTTAATCCGAATCTGAGGATAAAAGCTAGCATGGTGATCATTTTTGACCACTTTTCAAATCTTTGAATAAGTGATAAGACAAATTCAAAATTAATCCGAGTACTCTTTGTAACGTCAGGATTTGTAGCTGCACTTGTTAAGTACAATTCTCGGAAATTTATTTCTCCTAAATTTTTCTTTGTTTCTGGATCATCAGATATCTTGATGTCAGCACTTGAAGGCCACTCTGATGGATCCTTTGTGATGAAATCAGGTCCATTCCACCACAATTTTGAGTTTTTCAGTTCTTCTGCACTGATGCCTCTACTGGGTAGGTCTGCTGGATTTTGCGGACCTGCACAGTGTCTCCATTGTTCTGGTTTTGTGTGGGATAATATTTCAGCCAATCTATTTGCTACCCACAACTTGTATTTTTCTGGACCGTTCTTGATACGATACAGGTTTATTAAGGAATCCGTAAAACAATGGGTTTCCTCAATGTTGTATTTTTTCTCGAAAGCTTTCTTCACGTAGGTAACTGCTCTAGCAGTTATCAATGCTGCTAGAAGTTCCAGTCTAACGATTGAAAATGTTTCTTCTGTTTTTTCAACCATCTTCTTTGGAGCAATTCTTGTTTTCGATATTGCTAAATTTCTGCTGTAGGAACCATCTCTATGTATTCCAACAAGGTAAATGCAAGTTGCGTATGCCTTGTTTGAGGCATCACCAAAAGCAAAAAGTGTCAATTTCACTGGTTTCTTTTGTTCTTTTGTGAAAAAGCATCTTGGAACAGAAATTGTGTTAAGGGTTTGGAGTTCCACTTTTAGATTATTCCATTCCTTTTGAATTTCTGGTGAGAGTTTCGTGTCCCAACCTTTTTTCTTTTTGTCAGTTTCTTTTTCTTCAGACAACCAAACTTTTTGGAATAGGAGTTTGATTTTCATAACAAACGGCGACAATAGCCCAAGAGGGTCAAATATTGTTGCACTTTCTTCTAAAAATGATCTCTTCGTATCACTATCTTCAATTCTTGAATCTTGGTTTTCTTCTTTCTTGATCTTGATATCAAACGTTAATTCGTCAGTTTTGGAGTCCCACAGTACTCCTAACACTTTGATCTTAGTGTTTGGATTCTTATTCGCTTCAGGAATAGAATCTAGAATTTCTGGTACGTTTGATGCAAATTTGTGTGGCATCATACTTGCTTCTTGGAAAAAATTCCATAATTCTTCAATTTTTTGTTTTGCTTCTTCAAATTCATTATCACCACCCGGAACGTCGTCCATGTATATTTGTGATCTGACTTCTTCTGCTGCTAGAGGAAAGATTTCTTCAAACATATCTGCATGCTTGAGAACCACATCCACCGCTTGAAATGGTGATGAAATGATGCCGAATGTCACCACAATCATTCTGAAGATGCGTGGTGGGAGATGCTGTTCACAGAATCTCCAGAAAAATCTTAAATAGTCAGTTCCATATTGAAGTTTAATCCTTAGGAACATTTTTGAAATATCTAACACAAATGCGATTAGATACATTCTCCATCTAAGTAGAACATGATTGATTTCCGGCAACAAGCATCTACCTTGGTAAAGACACTCGTTGATAGATTTTCCACTTTGTGTGATCGATGCACCATTCAAAACAATCCTGGTCTTCGTGGTGTCATGATCTTCCCTGTACACTGCGTGGCAAGGTAGGTAGTGGACATTCTTTGGTTCCTCTTCTTCATGAACCTCTTCTGCGAATCCTCCGTCAATCATGTCTTGAAACGCTGCATTAACGGCAGCAACTGAACCTCGTTTCAAGGCTCCGTTTTCTACTTGTTTTAAAATTGCTAATGCTTTAGCTTTGTTATCTCCCAGGTTTGGGGGATTTTCTTTCCATAGCAGACTTGTAGTCCATCTTTTTTCTTCTTTAGTGTAGAATGTCAATTTATCTTGCAAATTTTGGGCATCATTCTCGTCCTTTGTAATATTTGACTGTTGACAATCTTCTTCGATTCCAAGACTTTCTAGGTCCCAGAAACGTTCTAAGTTTTTTACTGTCATGGATTTATTGTTTGTTACAGCCATGACAATGGGTGGTAGTCAAGCGCTACCTGCAAGCACGTAGCCCAGTTTGGTTGCGAGGGCCACAGGCTCATCTGGCTTTCCTTTTATCACTTCACCGGTGATGAGTGCGGTGTAGTGATTGATTCCAATGAGGATATCTACTTGTACTTCTCTTCTTGGGAAGTGTTCCGTGAACTTGATGTTTTTGAGATGCTCAAACTTGTCTGTGGATACATCTACCGCTCTCAAGTCCTTCGTAATTGTCTTCGTCGTTGTTGCGACCATTTTTGGTGTCACGTAGCGTAAATCCATGCTTTGAAGCTGGAACGCGACTTCCATTTCTTTTGTCTGTTCTGTAACTCCACCGCCTGCAACTGCTAGTTGGAGAGTTACGTCTTTGCCTTTTAGTCCGGCAATTTGGGCAAAGTCTCTTCTTATCAGAGTCACTTCGGATCCTGGATCTAGGAAAACTCGTGCCACAAATTTTTCACCTTTTTCACCTAGCAAGTGAGCCAGGCATGATTGAAGGATTGGGTTACCATCCTTTCCCTTTGTCCTGATTGCGTAAGACAATTTTGTTTCATCCGATGATGGATCTTCTTTTTGTGAAGATGCGGCACCTTTTGGTTCACGATCTTCATGAAGCAGTCTGTGGTGTCCCGCCACTCCACATTTGCAATGTGAAGGAATCTTGCATTCACTTGTTTTGTGGTTTGAACGTAAACAATTTCTGCATGCATTCTTGCCTTTCAAAAATTCTCTTCTTTCTTTTCCTGTCTTCAGGGTTTTCGTAAAGTGGTTACAATGCACAAGCCAATGACCAGCTTCATTGCAACCCGCACAGAATTTTTTATTCTGTGAATTATTTCCGTCTTTGTGGGGCTTTTGATCTTTTCGTTGACCTGAGAACCCACCTGGTATTGACGGATTTTGACCTGGTTTCTTGTCTTCTTTTTTCTTAACATTTTCTTGTTTGTTCTTCTCATGTTCTTTCTTCATGATTTCTTTTTTCTCTTGTATTTTTGTGACCTTTTTGAGTTCCAATCTCATTAATTCTTCCCATTCGTTTAAGCCTGCTGTTGTCCCCATGGCTTTCGTTGGGTCTTTGTTTGCGTTTTTGATGTCTTCCCACTCTCTATCTAAGCGTGGGTATAGCAATTTCTCTGCTAAAATCATCAAATGAAGGTCACAAATCTCCAGTGGGGTTAGCTTTGTACCAGCCAAGGCTTGGCGAGCTAGCAGAACGACTTGTAGGCCATGAGTCAGTGACTCTTTTGTTGGCACCATCTCGGTTGCCTTATATAGATCTTTTAGGATGTCTAAGACATCCCTTATGTTGCTCTTGTAATGTTCGTCTAATAGATGGAGAGCTGAGTCGAGGTTTTCTCCATCCTCGGGTAGGCCTTCGATCCATCGTAAGGCCTCTCCCTCCACCACCATCTTCAACTCACAAAGCTGTTTTGCTTTGGAGTATCCAAGGGCGGTCATTTCTTTTGCTGCCTCGTCCCACTTCATACGCCACGTTCTGTAATATTGTCTATTGTCTTTTTCTCCTGAGAAAAATTTTGGGATTTCTTTTTGGATGTTGAAATTTCTTCCAATAATCACCTTTCCATTAGTTTTTTCGGGTGTTGGGATTCGTGAAGTCCAGTCAGCGTAGTCTACTTTAGTTTGAATCCAACGTTGTTCGTAACGTTCGATTTCTTCTTTTGGGTCAATTCCCAATCTCTCCAGGGCGTCAATGCATTGTTGGAATTTGTCAACGTTCAAATCCAGTTGCTCCACCAATAGCTTAGCCTTTACTTGGTTTGAGGGGACGTCCGGAGATTCATTTTGTATGTGGTTCTCGACATAGTTGATATGTCGGGTCACATTTCTTTTCGAAGCTGTCAAGGCTCTTTTTGCCTCCTGAACTGTTTCAGGTTCAGCTTGTGCCCCTTCTGGAGGCGCCATGTTTGGTTTGAAGTCCTCCTTTATTTCTTCGTAAGGGAGTTCTTCTTGTTTGACTTCGCTGTTTTCGCTGTCTTCGCTGTTTTGACTGTCACTGTCACTGTCGTTTGCAAAGATGAACCTTGCAAAGTTA
>JAIYDG010000611.1 GCA_027487625.1 Bacteroidota bacterium | reverse complement strand
TACCACCTTGATTCATCACGGTGCATAAAAAAAACACCACGAAAATTCGTGGTGTTTTTTTTTATCAGAAATTTTCATCCCGAATTTATTGCGATAAATGGAATTTATGATTTCGTTCCGGGACACATTTTGATAAATCGAATTTATGATTTCGTTCCGAAATACATTGCGATAAATCGCAATGTTCACCGCGATAAATCGCGGTGCTACTGGAGTTCTTCGCGGCGTTTTTTCATTTCAATGGTTTTCTTTTCATTGCCTAAATTGGCATAAACTTGTTGCATTGAATACAAAATATCGTTTAAATATGCGTTTTTCTCTTTCTTTTTTGCAGGCGTATCATCAGATTTACCTTCTGCAATTTCTAATGCACGACTAAAATATCCTAAAGCTGTATTTAAAATCGAATCTTGTTTCTGCTTTAATGGCTTATATCTTTTGTCGTACTCAGTTTGAGTAGAAGCGGTGATATTGTTAATTCTCTCTACAACTTCAGTACTTTTATTGTTACTCATTGCACCTAAATTGAAATATGCATCAATAAAATCAGGATTCAATTCTACAACTTTTAAATAATCAATTTCTGCCTGAGCTGCATAACTGCTCGATTTTTTCTGATTTGCTTCTGCACTCTTCATAAATGCGTTTGCAGCATTATTGTATTTTGCTTTTTTGTCAACTGCCTTTTCAGTTTGAGCCTTTTTTCTCAAAGTGCTAGCAGTATCTCTTTCATGTTTGTATTTTTTCAATGCATCATTTGCAAAATTATCATAAACGTTTCCTCTAACATATATCAATGTCTGATCTTCAGAATTGATTTCAATTGCAGCGTTTAATTTTTCCAATAAGATATCTTGGCGTCCTTGAGATAAGTAAATATTTAGCTCCTGGTTGATTAAATCTTTTTCATTAGGGAATTTCAATCTTGCTTTGTCTAAGAAACTCAAGGCTGTTACAGTATCTTTTTCTTCCAAATAAATATTTACCATTTGCAAATGGATTAAATGGTCTTCGTAGTTTAAGTCCATTAATTTTTGAAGGTAAATTTTTGCACTTGCTTTATCTTCTGCTTGCACAGCTGCATAAGCCATATACAAATAGATATTGTTTTCAGACAAACTATTCTTCTTTAAATCACCATTTTTATCATATGGTAAAACATCTAATGCCATTTTATAATACTTGATGGCATTTTTGAAATCCTTTGCTTCGTAAGCCGTGAAACCTTTGTTGTACGACATAAAAGCAGAATTAATGATAGCTTGCTCTTTACAGTAGTAAGTATATCTTTCTTTTGCATCAAACTCAATACACTTAATACAACCATTAAAAAACTTATCTACTAAATCATCACCAGCTAAATTTGCATAAGCTGGATTTCTGTAAATGGTATCATACACAGAAGTATAATAGAACCAAGCTTTTGGATCCGTTTTAGTGTCCGGATGTTCAATTGCTTGATCAATTGCTTTTTTAGCATCTTCTACTTCACCATTTCTAAGGTAAAGTGCAGCAGATTCAACTTTGTTTTTTTGAGCAAATACCTGAACACCCGAAATGAGCATCAGCGCTACTAACAGCTTTTTCATGTTATTTTTATTTAGGTTAATTTTCTTCAATTCTCGCAAATGTAATGATAATTCGAATTTTAGGGTTTCTTTAACAATAAATTTAACCCTTATTTTCTTTGCATTTTTGCTATTCTATCTTCTAAACTTTCAGAACTCATTTTTTCCCTCAATCTGTCAACCATAATTGGAAATGAAAAAGGCGAAGGTTCATTAATGGTTTTTATTACAATTTCGGAGTTTTCAATTCGCTCTAAAGCTAACCTTAATCTCTTTTCTTCCATTTGTTGCAATAAAACCTCTTCATAAGCTTGTTGCAATAAAAGATGATCCGGTTCATTTTCTTTAAAGACATCAAAAAACAGACCAGAGGATGCTTGTAGGTGTTTACTTTGTATCTGTTTTCCCGGAAACCCCTGAAATACAAGGCCTGAAATTCCTGCAATGTCTCTAAATTTTCTTCTTGCCATCTCAATTCCATTCATACTATTCAATAAATCATTGCTTAAATCTTCAGTTCCAAATACATTATTACCCAAAATTTCTTCAATTGGAATCTCCTGATCACTCAACATTTCAAACCCATAATCATTCATGGCTATTGAAAATGAAATCGACATCCACTGCCCTATTCTATAATTCATTAAACCAGCCAAACCTTCATGAACCAATCTTCCTTCAAAAGGAAAAATAAACACATGAAAGCCATCTTTACTTTCATATTGCTCTATTAAAAGTTGATTTGATTTTGGAATGATAGAAATTTCTTTCTGCTTATTTAATAATGGAATCAAACTTGTAAATTCATCATCCATTATTATTGAACCATCTGCAAAAGCTGATAATTCTCTCCTTAACATCCCGCTTAATTGACCTGATAATGGCATTCTTCCTCCAGCCCAAGAAGGAATTTGAGCTTTTTTCTCATCACTTTTTCTAACCAAAGCAGTCATTTCTTTCACTTGAATCAATTCCAAACAATTTCCTGCAAACCAAAATGCCTCACCAGGTTTCAGTTTACTCATGAAATATTCTTCAATGCTTCCTAGGTACTTTCCTTTGATGGTTTTTATTTTTATAACCGGATCACTAACAATTGTTCCAATACTCAATCTATGACGCATAGCTTGCTTTCGGCTTGTTACTTTATATACATCACCAATAAGTTCAAGTTTTGAAAATTCATCATAGGCACCAAGGCTTTTTCCTCCATGAATTAAAAACGATAATACTTTATTCCATTCTTCATCATTCATTGTTGAAAAACAAAATGTATCTAATACTTCATTTTTAATTTCAACAGGATTAAATCCTTCTGAAACAGCCAATGTAACTAAGTACTGAATTAATACATCAAATGCGCGAATAAAAGGGTCACGGTTTTCCATGATTTTCTCTTCAATCGCTTTGCGCATGCAACTCGATTCCATCAATTCAAGCGCATGAGTTGGTACAAAATAGATGGTTGAAATTGCATCAGGTTGATGTCCACTCCTACCTGCTCTTTGTAAAAAGCGAGCAATTCCTTTTGGACTTCCAATTTGTAAAACTTGTTCTACTGGACGAAAATCAACACCTAAATCTAAGCTTGATGTACAAACTACTGCTTTTAAAAATCCCTGATGTAAAGCAGATTCAACCCAAGCTCTCATTTCTCCACTTAATGAACCATGATGCATGGCCAGCAAACCGGCTAAATCAGTATCTTTTTCGATTAATTGACGGTACCATATTTCTGTTTGAGAGCGAGTATTGGTAAATACCAGACTTGTTTTTGCTAATTCAAATAATGGCAAAACCTTATCAATCATTTTAATTCCTAAATGTCCAGCCCAAGGTAATTCCTCAATTTTATCAGGAATAATTGATTTAACCTCAATTTTCTTTTCAATTCCTGCTTTAATTAAAACCTTTTTGTTCTCCGGAAAACGTATTCCCAGTAAAACATCAGCAGCTTCATCAAGATTACCAATGGTAGCACTAATTCCCCATGTTTTTAAATCCGGATTTAAACCTCTTAGTCTAGATAATGCCAATTCAACCTGAACACCTCTTTTGCTTCCAATTAATTCATGCCACTCATCAATTACTACACAATCCAGATTTTTAAACAATTCATGATATCCTTTTGAAGCCAGCATAATATGAAGACTTTCAGGCGTTGTTATTAAAAAATCCGGATGTTGCTTTTTCTGACGAGCTCTTTCTTTGGTATCAGTATCTCCTGTCCTTAAAGCTACATCCCAGTCAATTCCCATCTCAACTGCAGCTTCGCTAATTGCTTTTTCCAAATCCTGACTCAATGCTCTTATGGGTGTAATCCAAATTGCTTTTAATCCTTTTTTGTTTGATAATGAACCGGCTGCTAAAATTGGAAGTGCTAGTGAAAATGTTTTTCCGCTTCCTGTTGGAGCATTTACCAAGCCGCTTTTTCCATTTAAAAACGCATTCCAGGTTTCTTCCTGAAAAGCAAATGCCTTAAATGATTTTTTGCTAAAATATTTTTGTATGATTTGAATTGGCTCCAACATTGGCAATTTAAACAAAAAGGGCCACATCTTTTTAGATGCAGCCCTTTCTATTTTAATAATTTTATTGATTAGTTTTTCTCGTAAGTAGCAGTTTCTACTTCTTTGTAATCAACAATTTTGTATCCAAGTTTTTCAAGATTAGCTTTGATTTTATCTTTATCACCAACAACTAAAATTGTCATTTTATCAGATTGAAGAACTTCTTTAGCTAAACGATTTAATTCTTCTTTAGATAAAGAATTTAAGATATCGTTTTGTTGTTTGATATAATCTTTAGGTAAGTTGTATTCAATTAATCTGTTTAAGAAACCTGCTTTTTGGAAAGCTGTTTCGTAACGTAAAGCATCACTTTGAGTAATTGAATTTTTCATGAATTTCATTTCATCATCTGTAATTCCATTTTCAGCGTAATTAGTTACTTCAGTCATAATTTCTTTCATAGCACTATCAGTTGCAGAAGTACGAACTCCAGTAGCAATTTGATATGCACCAACTCTGTCTTTGTAACCATAGTTCATAGAACGAATACCATAAGTGAAACCTTTATCTTCACGTAAGTTTAAGTTCAAACGGCTATTGAAGTTTCCACCTAATGGGAAGTTCATTGCATTTGTTTTGAAGTAATTACCATTCCAATCGTATTTCTGTCCAACCATACCAATTCTGATTTCAGATTGAGCAGCTTTGTATTTATCAACTAAGTAAATTTGTTTGTTGTTGTTTGCAGCAACTGGAGGAATAGGAAGTGGTGGGAAACTGATGTTTTTCTTTTTCCAGTTTTTCAAGAAACCTAATTTAGGCATAATTTCACCTTCAGTGATATCACCTACAATTGTTAAACTAGCAAAATCAGGACCATAGTAACGGTCATAATAATTTTGAACATCTTTAATTGTAATTGACTTGATTGATTTTAAAGTACCTTCAACTGGTTCAGCAGCAATTGTTTTTCCATACAATAATTTATTGAAAGCTAAATCAGCAGTAGCACCAGCATCAAATTTTTGAGAGCTGATGTTTTGGTAGTTTTGTGATTGCATCAATTTGAATTCATCAGCATTAAATTTAGGACGAAGTAATTTTTCTTCGAATAATTTTAAAGTTGCATCAATATTCTTTTTCAAAGTAACAACTTGGACTGTAGTAACATCAGAACCTGCATTGAATGAAATTGAGCTACCTAATTTTTGCATTTCATTATCAAATGCTTCACTAGTATAGGTTTGAGTTGCCTCAGTCATCATATCAGCAGTTAAAGAAGCTAATCCTGTTTTAGAAGGATCACCAACTGCGATATTTCCACCTTTCATAGTGATTAATAAAGTAACAACAGGTGATTCTTTAGTTTCAGTTCCGATTACTTTAATTCCATTATCCCAAT
>JAIYDG010000337.1 GCA_027487625.1 Bacteroidota bacterium | reverse complement strand
CTCGCTAGATTCTAGACCACCAACAACACTCAAAGCTTTCAATTCAGATTTGCAGGTTCTGAAATATGTGCTTCCATCTGTCTTCTTTGGGCTCATGCTGGCGGCACTATGGATCGTCACACATTACCGGAGAAGGATTCGGGTCTACCAAATCAAGTATGAGCGCCGCATGATGCTGGCTGATTGCAATGACTTTGTAATCGATGGCATCATCGAAAAACCTCGAAAACCGCCAGTAAGTGAAGATGAGTCTAGGAAAGATGTTTGATTTGTAATTGAGACTCTAATCAGGGATATATGAATGATGCAGGTTTTTCGTGGTCGGTTCAGAGGTTCAGGGGCCGAGATCGATGTCATCAACCCGATTTCATGCAGCGCTGAACAGTTGGAGTTGCGGTTGAATTCGATCGCGTGAGTGTATTGGTGTCTCTTTTGGAGTCGTCACAGTGTTGACCTTGAGTCGTTATCTAATTTTCTGATGTAAAAAATGCAGATCCTATCGACATTCCAACATTCATCTGTACATGGGCGCCTGTATTGCAGAAAATGGTCTCTGGATGGCTTTTGAGCGGATGGACTGTGGAAGCTTGCTAGATTATCTGAAAGCGAATCCACATCTGTGTTGGAAAACCAAAGTTGATATTTTGCTTCAAGTTGCCAATGGTAGGTTTATTATGCAACATCCGTTCTTGATTACTCATGGTGCCCTTTTTTTAACTCAAATCTGCTCTAGGCTTGGTTTTTCTTCATAGCTCATCGCCTCCCATGATACACATGAATCTCTCAAGCGCTAATGTTTTGGTAAGTCATTTTGACTTGCAGATTCCAGAAAACTCTCGCCACTTACACCAAACTCATTCCAGATCGATCACCAAGGCCACGTCAAGATAAGGTTTTGTGCGCATTGATGTTTTGAACGATTTTCTTTCGCCAAAGTTATCGACATACTCAAAAGCATTTTTGTATTAACTGACCAGTGGACTTGCCCGGGTTGTCTTTGGATCGGACCAAGACGTGAACCACCAGCTCAGGAAGGCCCCTTGGTGTGCGCCTGAGATCTTGCTTGGAGAGGCCGTCACCACAAAAACCGATTGCTACAGCTTCGGGATTATTGCATGGGAGGTTTCCAGCCAAATGCAGCTGTATGAGGACTACACAAACCTCTTGCAGCTCATCGATCAGGTCATCCAGAAGCATCTGAGACCAACGATTCCAGAGGGCTGCCTTTACGACCTGAGAATAATCATGGAAAAGTGTTGGTCCCGACAACCTGATACTCGACCTGACGCGCTTGAGATCATGAACTGCTTGAAGGTATAACATGTCGCACATGTTTGAGCAATGCAAATTTCACGATCCAATCTAATTTGCCTTTCATACATCGACTTTGCAGGTCATTCGTGTTGAAGAGACACCAACAAACAGCTTCAAGGTATTTTCCATTCAACAAAGATACGATGGAAAGGATCGCTGACTTTGTTCCATTTTAGGAATCTCACAGAAGCCTTTCAGAGGGGAATAGAGCAGGCCTGTTTGTAATTGCACTCAAGATTTGGAAAGAGCACGAACTATGGGGGGAGATTCCCGAGGAGATGGCTGAAATTTGCTCAAAGCTCTACGATAAGTCCACGGAGGTTTGTTGTTGTATGCATGGGAATTCTACCTCAATATCATGGGTTGACAAGATTTTTGGAAAAGGTGCTCCAGGATTTCGGTCTGCCGTTGAACTTGGAAAGCGATGTTGTTATGTGGTCAGCATCAAACAACCTGGCCGACTGCGTGCAGTACGTTTTCGTTTTCGACTTTAGAAGATGGCACCTGTACTATTGGCTTATTTCCATCAATCAGAATACCTTCTCAACATTATTTCTCCGCCAGGGCCTCATTTCGGATAACGTCAGCGCTGGAATCTACCGATTGGCCCGAAAGCCTTCGTGAATTCTACATGGAAGCAGGAGAGGACGTTGATGCCATCCAGGGGCTTAAAATACAGATGGTGGGTAATTCTGGTCCCTTTCAACACAGATACAAAAAATATATATACCTAACACACTCTCATAGGTTCTTTCGGGAGCCAAGTTTATTGACGTTGGGCACTTTTTGAAGGATATGGCTCTCCAATCGGTAACCCCATCTTTTTTTTTAAAAATAATAATAATAATAATAAAGGCATTTCATTTTCCTTTGGTTCTCACGTGCAGAACTGTAGCTTCTCAAATCATGCAAGGAGAGTTTCCGTTATTGCCAAGGCGGCCAATTCATAATGCCAGAGCATTTGCAAAGTGTAAGCACACCTACACGCAAACTAACAGGGGAAAACTATTCACAAATATCGATTTTTCTTGAATTTTCTTTCATTTTACGTCAAAGGAATCGAATGCTTAAATGTAAATAAACTTCTATCTCAGGAAATCAGTCCCGAAATTCTGAATTGCTGCACCAGAAGGCCCACTGCGAGTGATGGAGGAACTCCTGCGTTCATCGAGTTATGTATCCATATTTCTCGCAATCAACTTTTTGAGTCGTTTTTTTGTTCTGATACCAATCATCTTGTATTTTTCAAAAGCTTCTGCATGAAGACCAGAAAATGAGGGCTAACTACTTTGAAAATCACAACGCTGAGGTGGGTAATTATATTTTATGTTTGAATTGATGGAAAACGTAAACATCTAAAAACTCCTTTTGAGCTTACACAAACTGACTGATTCCATATTTGTAGATTTCCAACCGCATTCCGGAAGGTAACCGCTGGAAAAGTGGAAAAATATGAATAAAATATGGAATTCTGAGATTCTGCATGATGTGTGAAACTGACTCGTCTCAATAATGGAGGAGTGAAGAGATGGTCCATTCATTGCATTTCTTATGTATTGGAAAATCTAAAACTTCTGTCTTTACCAACAGGACCGATTGTACAGACATGTGATTCTCCGAATACAATCCAGCTTGATTGGAATCAGCTCAACCGATTGGGACCAACTGTTGACGAGTGCTCGCTTTCGCGTGTGTGGATGCGGGAAGCACAAGTAATTTTCTTTCTCAAGTCTGTCTTCTTTGTCATTTCTTTCTGACTCCAATCGACTCAGGGCTCAAACATCTTGGTGCGGGACCTTACTGTGACGCTGAAAAGCATCAAAGACTATTTTCGTTTGAAGCAAGAAATTTATATGTGCAGGTAATTCCAAAACACCAATCATGATTTTGGAGATTTGATGTATGTGAGGAGACCAGCGAACAGTTTCAATCACGTGACTGGTAATCGAAGGATTTCAATATATTTTTATTAGAAAATGGGCGCATCCTTCGATTTCGAAGCTTGTTGGCTACTGCCAGCACCAATCCACGGTTTTGATTGCGATCAGTGGCGATTCATTTGTGGGACTAGACGTGTATCTGAAAACGCTACACCCGCCAGGACTCAATGAATTCAGGTACATACATGCACCAAGATTTGTAAAACATTGTGGATTATTGAAAACATCACCGCACCTCATGTTGTCTGAAATTTCTGTCATTTTATTGCGATTAATCGAATGGTGACACAAACTCAAGGCAGCTCACAAAATCACTTGAAATGTGTCGCGTAGGCT
>JAIYDG010000507.1 GCA_027487625.1 Bacteroidota bacterium | reverse complement strand
TTCAGAACTTGAAAAGGAAGCTTCAATTAAAGGAGATATTGATAAGCTGCTTAAATTTCAACAAAAATATTCCATATACCTGAAGAAAATTTATGATAAGAAAAAGTAATATGAGTTTTAAAGTCAGATTTTTTTACTGCATACTAATTTGTTTGATTATACTAAGTTCGCTTGAACTAAGTGCTGCTGAAAAAGTTGGTTTTGATGAGTTAAAAAAAGGGTTTCATCTTGATGAAACTTCCTCAAACGATTCTCAGGAAAACACCACTAAACCTCATAATAATGGTTTCCTATTAACCGGCATTGCTCACCACGATTCAATTTTATACAATAGCTATACCGATCAAATTGTATTCAATGTAAATCACGAAAAAAGAGCATTTTTACTCCAATACTATATCAGTATTTTAATTTTTATATTGGTGATTCTTATTGTTGGAATCGGACTTTTTCTTTCCTATAAACAATTTAAACTCAATGAAGAAATTGTTAGACACAGCATGGTAAATAATGCAGCAAACATTGATAAAGGAACAGATACTGCATCCACTTTAGAAGTAAATAAAGATGGTATTAAAATGAATACTGCTGTTATTGGTTTAATGATTCTGGTTATTTCTCTGGTCTTCTTCTTTTTGTACATCAACTTTGTATATAAAATCGATTTTATTAAATAAGAACTTAAAATTTGACAGTCGTTATAGATTATTATTAAGATTTAATCTAAATAGTTAGATATTTGCAGTTAAATGAGCAAACACGGAAAAATATTGGTAGCCATGAGTGGCGGTATCGACAGTACCGTTGCGGCTGTCATGTTAAGAGAAGAAGGCTACGAAGTGGTTGGAATAACCATGAAAACATGGGATTACCAAAACAGTGGCGGAAGTAAGAAGGAGACAGGTTGCTGCAGTTTAGATTCAATCAATGATGCCAGAAGTATTTCTGTGCAATATGGTATTCACCACATGATTCTTGATATCAGAAGCGAATTTGGTGATTATGTAATAGATAATTTTGTTGAAGAATACTTAGCCGGCAGAACTCCAAATCCTTGCGTTTTATGTAATACGCATATTAAATGGGAAGCACTTTTAAAAAGAGCTAATCAGCTTGATTGTGAGTTTATTGCTACCGGACACTATGCCCAAATCAGAAATGAAAATAATCGTTATGTTATTTCTAAAGGATTAGATGAACATAAAGATCAATCTTATGTGCTTTGGGGCTTAAGTCAAGAAAGTTTAGCTAGAACACGTTTTCCGTTAGGTGGTTTTCATAAAGCTAATATCAAACAAATGGCGATTGATCGCGGATTTACTGAACTGGCTAAGAAAAGTGAAAGTTATGAAATCTGCTTTGTTCCTGATAATGATTACCGTGGTTTTCTAAAAAGAAGAGTAGATGGTTTAGAAGAAAGAGTTGATGGTGGTAATTTTGTGACGCGTGATGGAAAAATCTTGGGTAAACATAAGGGTTATCCTTTTTATACGGTTGGGCAAAGAAAAGGTTTAGAAATTGCTTTAGGAGAGCCGATGTTTGTTCTTGAAATTCAACCAGAATCAAATACTGTTGTTTTAGGTAGGGAAGAAGAATTGCAAAGAAAAGGTATGTGGGTTAGAAACCTAAATATGCAAAAATTTGAATCGATTGAGAAACCAATTGAAGCTTTAACTAAAGTTAGGTATAAGGATGCTGGAACATTCTCGTTAATTGAACAACATGAAAACAGAATGATGGTGAATTTCTACAGCAATGTAAAAGGAATTGCACCTGGCCAATCAGCTGTTTTTTATGATGGAAATGACGTAATTGGTGGCGGTTGGATTCAATCAAGCTTTGATTTATAATTTGAAAAAAACGTATTTATATAAACTGTTATTTTTATTTCTGATTGGAGTAGTCGGTATAATTTCTTCATGCAAAAAAGAAGAGCAAATAACTGAAGAATTCGGCTATCATTACCTTTTATTGGATTCAGGAACTGTTAATATTTATCGTTTCGATTCAATTGCTTTCGACGATAATAAGGAATCAATCGACACTTTTAATTATTATTTGAAAGAAGTTTATTCAGGTTATTTAATTAATCAGAATAATGAAAAAATTCAAATCATAGAAAGATTGGTTTCTAAGAACGATACGAATAATTGGATTCAAAGAGAGTCTGCATTTTCTGAATTGAAGTTAAAAACTTATGAGAGGATAGATCAAAATCAAAGAAGAATTAAATTGGTTTTTCCTTTAAAACAAAACGCTATTTGGAACGGAAATGCATACAATGATTTAGGAAAAATCAATTATTTATTAAGTCCGGTTTTTGATAAAAAAGTATATTCTGGTTTAACATTCAACAATGTAATTGAGGTTCAGGAGGCAAATCAGGTAAACTTCATTGAAACCCTTAAAGAAAAAAGCGCTTATTCGAAAAATGTTGGATTGGTTTATTATGAATCAACAAAACTGAGCACCCAAAGCAATAAAACTGCTGGATATTCACTAAAATTAACTCTAATTAGTCAATCTCGTTAATTTTTGGTTTCTCAACTATGTTTTTATTCGTTAATTGCGAATTACTAGTATGAGAACTTCATTTTTGCTTTTATTTTGTTTGATGTATTTGGGTTTATCGGCCCAAAAAAGTAACTATTATTTTATTGGATTTAAAGATAAGCCAAGGTATAAGGAAACTTTAAATCAACCTTTTTTATACATATCTCAAAAGGCAATCGAGCGCAGGTTAAAATATAAAGTTCCTGTTTCTGCAAATGATATTCCTCCAGATTCAGGTTACATGTCGAAAATGTTGAAATTGCCATTAGAATATTGTGGTCAGACGCGTTGGTTTAATGGCTTTTTAGCTAAAATTCCAGAATCATTTAATGTTGATTCAATTCTAAAATTTCCTTTTGTAGATAAGGTTGAATACTTAGGTCCTTATGTTGCTTGGGAAGAAGATGTTGAAAGATCTGAAACTCCCATTGAAGAAAATATTGGTCAGCTAGAAGAATCATTCAAAAAGAAAGAAAAAAGAGATACCAGTTTTTTTGGCTTAAGCTCAACACAATTCAAACAATTGAATTATGGAAAATTTTTTCAAGAGGGAAAATTTTATCCTGGCGAAGGAATGCGCATTGCAGTAATTGATGCCGGTTTTAAAAACATGGATAATCTTCAAGCATTTAAACATCTTTTTAAAGAAAAGAGAATTGTAAGTTCTTATGATTTTGTAGAAAGAGAAGAAGAAGTTTTTGATGATGATGTTCATGGATTAGCTGTAATTAGTTGTTTAGCTTCCAGAATTCCTGGTTTATTAATGGGCACAGCTCCGAATGCAGATTATATTTTATTACGTTCCGAAAATGCAGTTTCAGAATATTTACTTGAAGAATATTATTGGTTACAAGCTGCTGAATATGCCGATAGTGCAGGTGCTGACATCATCAATTCATCATTGGGTTATACCAAACATGATGTTTCTTCAATGGGGCATAAATACAAGGAGCTAAACGGCCAAACTACCGTAGTTAGTAAAGCTGCGGAGATTGCGGCATCAAAAGGAATCCTGATTTTTGTGAGTGCTGGAAATGAAGGAATGGATGTTTGGAGGCAAATTAGCGCACCTGCAGATGCCGAACATGTAGTCTCGGTTGGTGCTGTGGCTGCAGATGGAGATTTAGCGTCGTTTAGCTCAGTTGGTCCAACTGCTGATAAAAGAATAAAACCAGATGTTGTTGCTTTTGGAAAAGGAATTTCTGTCTTATCTGAAAATGGAAGTATTTATCCGGGCAATGGAACATCTTATGCAGCACCTGTTTTAGCCGGAACAGCTGCTTATTTAATGAAAAAATATCCAAGAAGAAGTTTAAATGAGATTAGGGATACTTATAAATTGGCTGCAAATCAATATTACAAACCAGCTAAACAAAAGGGCTGGGGAATTCCTGATATTGATTTAATGTGTAAGTTTTTAGGTTCTACAAAGGATAGTTTGCTTGATGCTCAGATTTTAGATAATGGCAAAATGCATATCAGCCTAAGATTAAAGCAAAGTAAAGTTGTAAAAATAAGATGGCTAAATGGAAGTGAAATTGTTGAAGAGGAGAGCTTCAGTTCAAAAAATGCCGGAACTTTTAGGTTTGAAAGTGCTATTAATAAAAAACGCTTAAAAGGTGTTACCCATTTAAGCGTTTTATTTCAGGATTATGAAAATCTAATTCAAATTTCTGGTTATTAAGCCAACTTTTTGAATGAAGGAATATTTATTGTAATTAAATAGAAACTTCCAAATAATGCAGCGCTATAGAATAAATCTCCGGCCAATGCATTTCTGAAAAAAGGTATACCAGCAACATAAGATTGAATGATACCTGCGAAAGTATGCGGATATAATGTTTCAGGATAAAACAATGCAAAATTCGTAAATACGTAAAAAACTACTGAAGCTGCAATGCTTGTTAAACCAACTCTAACAGCA
>JAIYDG010000051.1 GCA_027487625.1 Bacteroidota bacterium | reverse complement strand
TCATCATTCAATAAACCATCCTCACTAAAACACAAAGTATTGATGTTTTGGCTTGAACTTTTGTCTTTTAAAACAGCATTCATATAAAATGGAATGCCACCCATTACCATATAGTTTTCTATAATTTGGTAATCGTTCCATTTAACTCCTTTTGCCTTAAAGTAAGTTTTACATTCGGCAAGGGTAAATGGATTGATTTTCATTTTAAAGCTAACTCTGTTGTGCAAACCACCTTTATTGTTGATTAGCTTATTTAGCATCCATGAAGCTGAGGAACCACATACAATTAGTAAGATGTCTGTTCTTGCCGATGCCCAACTATTCCAGAAATGCTCAAGTGCTTGAATAAAGCCTGATTTAGGCGTGTCTAGCCAAGGCAGTTCATCTAAGAAAATTACTTTTTTTGCCGAATTACTCTTCTCAAGTATCTTAATCAATTCTTGAAATGCTTCAAACCATGATGTTGGACGAGTTATTTCTTTATTGCCAGGTTTATACTTATTTATTGCTACATGGAAGTTTTGTAATTGTGAGCGCAAATCTGCTTGAGCCAAACCAGTAAGTTGGAAGTGGAATTGGTTTTGAAATGATTCTCTTATTAAAAAAGTTTTACCAACTCTTCGTCTTCCATAAACTGCTACAAATTCAGACTGATTGGAATTTACCAATTCCTTAAACTGGGCAATTTCTTTTGTTCTACCTACTATTTTTGCCATTTTTCCTATTCTTTAAACTCGCTACAAGTATACTAAAATTATAAGATATAGCGAATTATAGTTTTATAACTCGCTAAATCAATACTTATTTAGGTAGATTTAGCGAGTTATAATGTTTAGTTATGCTTTTTGATAAATGGCTTTTTTGCTTTCAACACATCCATTACATTTGATTAAAATTCAAATCTCATGCGTAAAAATTTGCTCTTCCTTTGCAGCCTTGCTATCATTGCCTGCGGAGAAAAAAAGATGGAAAGAAAAGAAATCAAAGTGGCAGCATATCCTCAAGCCCACAAAGACAGTACAGTAGATGATTATTTTGGAACAAAAGTAGCAGACCCATTTAGGTGGTTGGAAAATGATACTGCTGCCGAAGTAATTGATTGGGTGAAAAAGGAAAATGAAGTAACTCAGAATTACTTGTCACAAATTCCATTTAGAGAACAAATCAAATCGCGCTTGGGAAAAATTTGGAATTATCCTCGTTATGGTTCTCCTTTTAAAGAAGGTGATTTTTACTTCTTTTATAAAAATGATGGATTACAAAACCAAAGTGTATTGTATCGTCAGAAAGGTTTAAACGGAGAACCAGAAGTGTTTCTTGATCCGAACTCACTTTCAACAGATGGAACAGTTTCATTGGCAAGTATTACGTTCAGTAAAGACCATAAATATGCTGCAGTTGGTATTGCTAAAAGTGGTAGCGATTGGAATGAAATTTTTGTGATGGACATGGTTTCAAAACAAAAATTAGCTGATAAAATAGAATGGGTGAAATTCAGTGGTGCTACCTGGAGTGGAAATGGTTTCTACTACAGCCGTTACGATGAACCTAAAAAGGGAAAAGAGTTCAGTAATGCCAATGAGTTTATGAAAATTTACTTTCATGAAATGGGTAAATCTCAAAAGGACGACAAATTGGTTTACGAAGACAAAGCCCATCCTTTACGTTACTTCAATGCTGGAATTACAGAAGACGACAGGTTCTTAATCATCAGTGTTTCTGAAGGAACATCAGGTTCTGAGATTTTAATTAAAGATTTAAGTAAAAAAGAAACTGGATTTAAAACCTTATTCAAAGGCTTTGAAAATAACTATGGTGTAGTTGATAATATTGGAGATAAAATTTTAGCTATTACAGATTTTAATGCACCTAAATACAGATTGGTTTTGGTTGACCCAAATCAACCTGAAAGCAAAAACTGGACAGACATTATTCCTGAAGGAAAAGATTTATTGGAAAGTGTTTCTACATGCGGTGGTAAATTGTTTTCTGTGTATTTAAAAGATGCTAGTTCACGTCTTTATCAGCATGATTTAACTGGTAAAGTTGAGAATGAAATTCCATTACCTGGTATCGGGACTGCTTCAGGAATTGGTGGCAGAAAAGAAGACAAAGAAGCTTTCTTCTCGTTCACTTCATTTACCAATCCGGGTGAAATTTATCGCTACGACTTAAGTTCAGGAAAAGCAGAACAATTCCGTAAAACTGAAGTTGCTTTTAATATCAATGATTTTGAAACCAAACAGGTTTTTTATCCTTCGAAAGATGGTGTAAAAGTTCCAATGTTTATTATTCATAAAAAAGGAATCAAATTAGATGGAAACAATCCAACATTATTGTATGCTTATGGAGGATTTAATATCAGTTTAACGCCTTCATTCTCTGTTTCAAGAATGTTGTTTTTAGAACAAGGTGGAGTTTATGCAATAGCCAATTTACGTGGTGGTGGCGAATATGGTGAAGACTGGCACAAGGCTGGAATGTTAGAAAAGAAACAAACTGTGTTCAATGATTTTATTGCAGCAGCAGAATTTTTAATTAGTGAAAAATATACCAGTTCACCAAAATTAGCCATCAATGGTGGTTCAAATGGTGGATTATTAATTGGTGCTTGTATGGCACAAAGACCAGAATTATTCAAAGTAGCCATTCCTGCTGTTGGTGTATTGGATATGTTACGTTACCATAAGTTCACCATTGGTTGGGGTTGGGCTGTTGAATACGGAAGCAGTGATAAAAAAGAGCAATTTGATTATCTCTACAAATATTCACCATTACACAATTTAAAAGCAGGAACCAATTACCCTGCAACAATGGTTATGACAGCAGATCATGATGACAGAGTAGTACCTGCACATTCATTTAAATTTGCAGCAACTTTACAGGAAGCACAAGCCAAAGATGGCAATCCTGTTTTAATTAGAATTGATAGCAAAGCTGGTCATGGAGCAGGTAAACCAACTGCAAAACTAATTGAAGATGCAACTGATTTCTGGAGTTTTGTACTTTGGAATTTGGGTGCAGATTTTAAAGAGTAATTTATTTGATATTTTTTTTCTTTTAATGGGGCGGCAAAAGCTGCCCCTTTTTTTGTGCTTCAATTTTTTATTTTTTATCAATGATTTGGCTTTACTTTAGCAGAGTAAATTTTCATTTTCATGAACTATTCTAAAAGGTCTTTTTCATCGCTTTATTTATCTCTTTTCGCAGTTTTACTTTTTTGTGGATTTGTTACAAAATCTCAAAATTTGATGAATAATCGAAAAGCAGTTCTTATTCAAACAGTAAAAGAAACCAATTTAAAATTAAGTGCAACAGATACCCTGTATTTTAAGCCTCAAGCCCAACCTCTCGAAACAGAAATTGCTGTATTTGTAGATGAGCGAAAAACATTTCAACAAATGCTTGGAATAGGCGCTGCTATTACCGATGCCAGTGCTGAAACATTTGCTAAAGTGTCTCCTGAAACACAAAAAAAATTGCTACAAGATTTCTTCAATCCTAAAACAGGAATAGGTTATAATTTAGCCAGAACAAATATCAATAGTTGCGATTTTTCAAGTGGCTCTTATACTTATGTTCAAGAAGGTGACAAAAGTTTAAATACATTCAATATTGGTCATGATACTTTATATAAAATGCCTTTTATTAAAAGAGCAATGGCTGCTACTAATAACCAAATGAAAATTTATGGTTCACCATGGAGTCCACCTGCTTACATGAAAGACAATAACAATGTATTAGGTGGCGGACATTTACTTCCAGAATATTACCAAACTTGGGCTAATTATTATGTGAAATTTATCAAAGCTTATGAAAAGGCCGGTATTCCTGTTTGGGGCATCAGTATTCAGAATGAACCCATGGCAAAACAAAGATGGGAGTCGTGTATTTATACCGCTGAAGAAGAAAGAGATTTTTTGAAAAAATACTTGGGTCCTACCATGCAGAATGCTGGCATGGCTAATAAGAAAATTATTGTTTGGGACCATAACCGCGATTTATTATTTCATCGTGCAAGTGTTATTTTAGGTGATAAAGAAGCAGCTAAATATGTTTGGGGAATTGGTTACCATTGGTATGAAACTTGGGCTGGTGGCGCTCAAATGCACCAAAATTTAGATATGGTGAATGAAATGTTCCCTGATAAAAATTTAATTTTTACAGAAGGTTGTAAAGAAGCGTTTAATGCAGAAAGATACAATGCTTGGGAATTAGGCGAATACTATGCCAATGCCATGATTAAAGATTTTAATAACGGCGTAAATGCTTGGACCGATTGGAATATATTTTTAGATGAAAAAGGTGGTCCCAATCATAAAGACAATTTCTGTTTTGCTCCGGTACATGTGAATACAAAAACCAATGAAATTGTTTATACAAATGCATATTACTATATCGGACATTTTTCAAAGTTTATTCGTCCAGGTGCACGCCGATTAGCTTGTGCATCGAGTAGAAGTAATATACAAGCAACTGCCTTTAAAAATATAGATGGAAAGATATCTGTTATTGTGATGAATGAAACAGACAAAGAAGTAAAATATACTATTCAAATGAATGCGTATTCAGTTTCCGTTGTAGCACCAGCACATGCTATTCAAACGATTGTTTATTGATGAATCTGAATTGAGTAGTTCTGTTTTATAAAAAATTAGTTTTAAGTACAAAACATTTTGTAAGCATTTGAAATGATTCATATTAACTTGATATGTGTTTTTCATACCAATCGAATTTATCATGAACAATCTCATTTTTATGGCTTTTTAGGTAGTTTAAAAAAGAATTGGAAATAGGGGAGTGATTTTTTCCTTTCAGCCAGATTAGGCTCCAATTGGTTTTAATTGGAAGTCCACGCATTGGTATTATATGCAACTCTTGATTCTTGATTTCATTTTTAATTCCTATAAGTGGCATCATTGAATAACCTAGACCGGCAATTATAGCCTGTTTGACAGCTTCATTTGATGTAAGCTCCATTTTTTTAGCAATGATCATTTCGTTTTTCAGGATAAAATTTTCCATTGTTTGTCGAGTACCCGAACCTTCTTCTCTAAAAATTAATGGCAGATTTTTTAGAACATCTTTTTTTTTCGTGGCGATATTTTTGTTGCCAACCATGTATAATTTGTTTTGTAATAGGTCTAATTTTTCAATACTTAGTTTTTCTGGAAGTATAGAAACTAATGCAAAATCAACTTCATTTTTTGCCAAACTTTCTACCACTTTATTCTTATTAGTTACATCCATTTGTAATTCTATTCCAGTTCTATCTTTTAAGAAGTCTGAAAGAAAATAAGGCATTACATATTTACCTGTTGATACCACAGAGATTTTCAGTTTTCCGCTTAACTCTCCTTTGTATGCTAATGTCTTGTAATTTATTTCCTGAACTTGATTTATAATTTGTTCAGCCGCCAATGCTATTTCATTTCCAAAATCAGTGATATGAATTTTTCTTCCAATTACTTCTGTTAAAGGAATATCGAATTGGTCCTGGAAATTCTTCAATTGAATAGAAACTGCTGGTTGAGTTAAATTCAACTCCTCAGAGGCTTTTGTTACACTTTTGGTTTGAACTATTTTTAAGAAAATTTGTAACTGATTCAAAGTATAATTCATAAATAAATTTTATGTAAATGATTAAAAAGATAAATATAAACTTATGAATCATTCTATTCAAATTTGTTCCATAAAATTTTTAACAATGAAGACAAAAATTACTGTAGCAAAAGGTGATGGAATAGGTCCAGAAATTATGGATGCAACCCTGAGAATTATATTGGAAGCTGGTGCTCAGATAGATATTGAAGAGATAGAAGTGGGCGAAAAAGTATACCTATCAGGAAATACTTCTGGGATTTCTAAAGAATCTTGGGACGTAATTAGAAGAAATAAAGTTTTTTTAAAAGCCCCAATCACTACTCCTCAAGGTGGTGGTTATAAAAGTCTAAATGTAACTACAAGAAAGTTTTTAGGATTGTATTCAAATGTTAGACCATGCAGGAGTTTGTTTCCATTTGTTGAAACTAAACATCCAGTTATGGATATTGTTATTGTTAGGGAGAATGAAGAGGATTTATATGCAGGTATTGAACATCAACAAACAGATGAGGTTGTACAGTGTTTGAAATTAATTAGCAGGCCTGGCTGTGAAAAAATAATACGTTATGCATTTGAATTTGCTAAACAGCAAGGAAGGAAGAAGGTAACTTGTTTCACCAAAGACAATATTATGAAGCAAACGGATGGTTTATTTCATAAAGTTTTTGATGAGATAGCGGCCTTATATCCAGAGATTGAAAATGAACATTGGATTGTAGATATAGGTGCAGCTAAAATGGCTGATAGTCCAGAATTGTTTGATGTGATTGTTATGCCAAATTTATATGGAGATATATTAAGTGATGTAGCTGCTCAAATCACGGGTTCTGTTGGGCTAGCAGGTTCTGCCAATATTGGAGAAGAATGTGCAATGTTTGAGGCCATTCATGGTTCTGCCCCAAGAAGAGCTGGTCAAAATTTGGCGAATCCTTCTGGATTATTGCAAGGAGCAATTATGATGTTGAACCATATAGGTCAAGCAAATATAGCAGCTAAAGTTCAAAATGCTTGGTTAAAAACAATTGAAGATGGCATTCATACTTATGATATCTATAAAGAGGGATTGAGTAAGATGAAGGTTGGAACTGTTGAGTTTACAAATGCCGTGATTGCCAATTTGGGTTCTAAGCCAAAAGTATTTAAGCAAATTTTAGAAAGTAATAACCCAATAATTCAATTGCCAAAATATACAAGGAAGACACCTGCTTACAAGAAACTTTTAGGGGTTGATTTATTTGTTCATTGGACAGGCACTTCTCCTGATGAATTAGCTGAAAAAATGAAGCAATTGGGAAATGATAATATTAAATTATCTATGATTACCAATAGAGGTATTAAAGTTTGGCCAGAGGGTTTTGAAGAAACCTTTTGCACCGACCATTGGAGATGTAGGTTCAAGGTGGTTGGGGATTACCAAATTACTTTTAATGACATCCTTCAACTTCAACATGTTAATCAGATGAGAGTTAATATGGAGATAATTAAAACTGAAAATTTATATGCATTTAATGGAATTCCAGCATTTTCTTTAGGACAAGGTGAATAAAATTATTGAATATGAGAATCAATTTAATCGATGGTAGCTTCACCAAAATTGAAGCAATTGAGTTACTTACTCAATTAATTGCTACTAAGATAAATTTTCACATGAGTAAAATTGGTGAGAGTTTAGAGGAGGAAGATATTAAACACAGAGAAAAAAGAATTTCTGCTTTGCAAAATGAATTACAATTAATGAGAGCAGAGATTAGTAGATCTTCAAAAAGAATTAATATCGACTGCCAACTTAATTTATCATAATATGAAATACAGCTATATAATTTGTGTTGTTTTAGCCATACTATTTTTGACTATTTCACTCTTTAGTAAAGAAGTAATAGATAAAAATTTAATGTCGGCAATTTCATTATTGATGGCCATTCTAGTATTGGCTTTTTGTAAAAGATTTTATATAGATTCCAATCGCATGTTTTATTAGGTTTCATGTTTTTTGGAAGAAAAATATTTATTGCGTCAAAACATCATAAGGATAGAGTTATCTCTCCATTGTTAACAAGTGCTTTGGGTTTGGATTGTATTCCTTGTTTTGATTTAGATACAGATTTAGTGGGTACATTTTCAGGTGAGGTTCAAAGGCCTGGCAATCCTTTGGAAACACTTAGAAAAAAATGTTTACTGGCTATTGAAACTTACAGTTGTGATTTGCTTATTGCTAGTGAAGGGAGTTTCGCGCCACATCCTCTTCTGCCTTTTGTTGCAGCTGATGACGAGTGGTTGATGTTAATGGACCGCCGAAATGATTTAGAAATCGTTGTTAGGGAAATTTCAACTGAAACTAATTTCAACGCGAAGACAGTTCGCACTGAGAATGAACTATTGGAGTTTGCCCATTCCGTTCATTTTCCTTCACATGCTTTGATTTTAAAAGCTTCTAAGGATGATTATACCAATATGACAAAAGGTCTCCAAAATGCTAAGGACCTGATTGAAGCTTTTGATAAGTTATTTTCTATCAATAGAAGTGTATATGTTGAAACAGATATGCGTGCAATGTTTAATCCAACACGGATGAAAGTAATTGAATCTGCTACTCATAAATTAATAGCAAAGATCAATTCAAGCTGCTCTGCATGTCATCAACCAGGTTTTGATGTAGTAGAAGTAATCCCAGGATTGCCTTGCGAACTTTGTCATTGTCCTACCAATTCAAGCTTAAAACACAAATTGCAATGTGCTCGATGTGGCTTCATTGAGGAGAAATTATATCCCAAAGGGAAAAAGGAGGAGAATCCAATGTATTGCGATAATTGCAATCCATAAAAGCGGAATTGCAGTTTTAGTTTATTTGAAATTTTTTATATTCCAATAAACAAGTCCTACTAAATATCTTTTATAGCACTAATTATCAATCCTTATATTAAACTAAATATAAGTCTTTTTGAAGCATGGCCTTAAAATCCTTACACCAATTAAATTTTGATTTCCTTAAGTTTATATTAGCAATATGAATAGCCCCAAAGAAAATTTACTTGAACTTGCAACCTTAAAATTTTCTATTCTAAATGACCAGAATTTGAACCTTGATGAACAACATTACGAAAGAATTGAAATGTTGCAATTAATGGTTCTAAACTCTTTTGGATTAACTAGAACCATAAAAAATGAAGAGTTAATAAATTTTAATAAAATTCCGACAGATTTTGAATTAGACGAGGTATTAGAAAAGTTACATGCTAGAGCTACAAGTTATTTAACTAGTGATGTTAAATCTGATATTCAAATATTGACAGAAGCACAGACGTTTAAACTTGATTTGTATGAAGTTTTAGAAGAGTTAAACATTACAATTAACATGTACAGTTCTTTTGTTTTTTACAAAATTCTTTTTAATAAAAGGGATTCTATTGAGAATGTTTTGAACGCATTAAGGTTATTTGATAGTGAGAAGGTTAGAAATATGTTTGTCGTAAAGAATGATGACATTAGTGTTCTTTCGGATGAGTTTGCTGCGGAATTAAAAAAATTAGGAGTAAAGTATTATGATCAATTTCTAAAGTATAACAATAGCTCGAATTCTAGTGATGATTTTTACATGTAATTTTTTTTTAATTATTCTAATATCTGCTTCTTTACCTAAAACTAGTTTTACTAAGCTTTAAAGGCTATAATACTTATGATTGCTCGAAATAATCAGAATCAACCTTAAAAAAATATTTAGAATCAGAAACATAATTTTTCTTGAAATTTTTTAAAATCCTGAAGGGATGATATGATTATAGAAAAAATAAGTAAAGAAAATCAAGCCCAAAGCTCTTCCAATGCGGACCAAAGATCCGCATTGGAAGAGCTTTGGGGAATTTTTTCAATCATTTTTCTATAAACATGTGACCACCTTTCGGGGCCATAAATATCATTAAGCAGAACAAATTAACACCATGTTAATTTTGAAAATGTTTCTCAAAATATTTACCAGATTTATAAAAAATTATTGGTGTTAAACATACGGATGTTCGTATTTAATTATTTAGCCTAAGTAACTTTTATGATTTATAATCATTAAATAATTTAAATGAGTTGATGTTATATATTAAAACTAGTGTTTACTATTAGCTAAACAAACTATGGCAGTTGGAAATATGTTTGGGATTAGGTAGTTCTTATTTTAATCATGAACTTTTAATGTTTACTTTGAAACATGCAAGTTCAAAATACCATTCAAATCAATGCTTCATCTGCCAAGGTATGGCGTGTATTAACCGAATCTGAATTTACCAAAGTTTATATGTTCGGTTGCGAGCTCATCAGTGATTGGGAAGTAGGAACTCCCTTGCTTTGGAAAATAATGCATGAGAGGAAAGAAATGATTCCGGTTAAAGGAAAGATTTTGGCTATTCACGTTCCTCATTTGTTAAAGTACTCTGTGATTGATGCTTTTGCTACCTATGCAGATATTCCAGAAAATCATTTACATGTTACTTATGAATTGTCAGAAACAAATGGCACTACTACTTTAACAGTTACCCAGGATGGATTTGAACAGGCAGCAGATGGGGAGAAGCGTTATCAGGATGTTTACAACAATGGCGAAGGCTGGAATCCTATATTGGTTCAAATGAAAGCTTTGGCTGAAGGAATTTAGTCACGATTTCTTAAAACTACCGCAACTCATGCCAATTAATTGTTTACTTATTCTTAATTTGCATGATTATGAGAAATATTGCTTTCGTTTTAGCTTTTATCATTTTACTATTTTCAGGACTTAACCAGCGTTTTCATTGGTTGGTTCTTGTAAAAGGAAAACCAAATAAATTAATGGGGGTAAAAAAAGTTCCCAAAAAAGATCGCATGGACTTAGCTTGGGAACAAGAGGCAGAAATGACTCGTGACCCAAAAACAGGTGATGTTCCAAGAGAACGTTTGCTTGCTGCTATGGCCTACCGCGATCAGTTAATTAAAAAGCAAGGTTTGGGTAAAGGTGCAATTCCTAGTGTTAACTGGACTCCACGTGGTCCAAATAATTTGGGAGGCAGAACGCGTGCTATTTGTGTTGATTTAAATGACCCAACCTACAAAACCTTATGGGCTGGTGGTGTTTGTGGTGGCTTATGGAAAACTACTGATATTACTTTAACCAATCCAACTTGGGTGCCAATTGATGATTTCTTTGCTAATATGGCTATCACCTATATCGAACAAAGCAAAGGCAATCCTTCTGTGATGTATTTTTGTACAGGTGAAGGTAATGGAAACTCCGATGCAGTTCGTGGTTTGGGTGTTTGGAAATCTACAGATGGTGGCGCCACTTGGGCTCAATTGGCTTCAACCAATAACAGTAATTTTTTCTATTGTAATAAAGTGTTTTGTCCATATGGTCCCGATACCGTTTTTGTTTGTAGCACATTAGGATTATATCGTTCAACCGATGGTGGTACTAATTTTACAAAAGTTTTGGGCACTGGAACCTCAAGTGCAGGTGGAAATAAATCTTACGATATTGAAAGAACTTTTGATGGAACGCTTTATACAAGTATATCTTCAGCTTCAAATTCAACAGGAAGCATTCATAAATCAACAAATAATGGTGCTACATGGTCAACTCCATTAACTATTACAGGAGTTTCTAGAAGAGAGATTGAACTAGCTGTTTCTGATTATGACAACAATACCATTTGGGGTTTAGTAGAAAACAATAGCACCATTCCTGCCATCATTAAATCAACTAATGCTGGGGTAAGTTTTGCTGCAACCACTGCTTATCCTGTAGATGCAGATGGTGGTATTCCTGCAACAGATTTTTCAAGAACTCAGGCTTGGTACGATTTATCTATTGCTGTTGACCCCAACAATAGCAATGTTTGTTATGTAGGAGGTGTTGATTTATTTAAAACTGCTAATGGTGGCAGCAGCTGGACACAGGTTGGTCACTGGTATGGAGGTTTTGGAATCCAAGATGTACATGCCGATCAGCACTATGCTTTGTTTTCTCCAGGCTCTTCTGATATTGCCTATTTTAGTAATGATGGTGGTGTTTATAGAACCGCAAATTCAACAGCAACTATTCCAACAATTTCATCAAAAGAAGGTGGATACATCACTTCACAATTTTACGCGGTTGCTGTGCATCCAACTTCTACAAACTTCTTTTTAACAGGTGCACAAGACAATGGCTCACATCGATTTACTGTTGCAGGTATCAATAGCACTGTTGAAGTAACAGGTGGTGATGGAGCTTTTTGTCATATCGACCAAAACCAGCCGCAATTCCAATGGACAAGTTATGTTTATAATAATTACTATAGGTCATCAAATAGTGGAACCAGTTTTTCTAATGTAATTAGTAGTAATACTGGTAGGTTTATTAATCCAACAGATTATGATGACAGTTCAAATGTATTTTATGGAGCATCAGGTAGTTCAACCTATTTCAGATGGGCGAATCCACAAACAGGCACAACAACAGCAACTGTTACATTGAGTAATGGTAGTGGGCAAGTAACAGCAGTGAAAGTTTCGCCAAATGTATTAAATAGAGTTTATTTTGCTTTTACCGGCAGAGTTGTTAGAGCTGATAATGCCCACACCGGAACTTCAGTTGTTGGAACAATTATTACCAATGCAAGTATTCCTAGTAGTGGTTATATATCTTGTGTTGAAGTTGAAAAAGGAAACGAAAACCATATTCTTTTAACCATTACCAATTACGGACTTACATCAGTTTGGGAAACTAGAAATGCTGGAACTACTTGGACAGCCATCGAAGGAAACTTACCTGATATGCCAATTAGATGGATTGCATTACATCCTCAAAATGGATACAAAGCTTTGGTTGCAACTGAACTAGGTGTTTGGAGTACCGATTCACTTAATGGAACAACAACCGATTGGGCACCAACTAATATTGGTTTGGCTAATGTTAGAGTTGATATGTTACAAGTTAGAAATTCAGACAGATTAATAGCTGCTGCTACACATGGCCGAGGTTTATATACTGCTTTTTTACCTGATTATGGTTCGAATCCTACTTTTACAGCTGATTTTGTTGCAAATAAAACTGTAGCTTATCCTACTTCAAATATTCAGTTTACAAGCACAAGTACCGGAGCTACAAGTTATCTTTGGGATTTTGGTGATGGTACAACCAGTAATTCCATGAATCCTATTAAATCTTATACAGATGGTGGAACTTTTAATATTACATTAACCATCAATGGAAATGCTGCTACAACTACCAAAACAGGTTATATTAAAATATTACCTTACCGCGGAACTCCATATCTTTTGTCGTCAGGAGGAAATTTCGAAGTTAATCCAACAGATTTTGTTCCTGTTTCAGAAGCAGGTTCTTCATTTGTTAGAGGAAGTTCAAATGTTGCAGGTAAAAATGGTGTGGTATCGGGTTCGAATGCTTGGGTTATAGATCCAACAGCATCACAATACCAGGATAATACCATTTGTTATTTGTATTCACCTTCGTACAATCTAACATCAAATCTTTCTTCTTATACATTGAGTTTTTACATGAAGAATAAATTTGAATTAACTTATGATGGTATCAGAATTGAGTATAGTTTAAACTCAGGTACATCTTGGCTTCCATTGGGTACATCTGTTCAAACTTCATGGTACGATTTTTCTAATACTGCCGGAACTGCTGCATTTCCTGTAAATGAAGCTTTCTTTAATTCAACCAATACAAGTTATGTTTTACGTTCTTATAATATTAGTTCTTTGGCAGGAAATAATAGAGTGGCATTTAGGGTTGTTTTCTTAACAGATGTTAATACTACAGATTTAGGTGCTGCTATCGACGACTGGACCATCACAGGTCCAACCAACAATCCTTTACCAGTAAGTTGGGCTTCGTTTGATGGAAGAAGAATTTCAAAAACTGATGTAGCTTTAAACTGGAGCACTGCATCAGAAAAAAACAATCAGCATTTTGAAGTAGAAAGAAGTTTAGATGGAGAAATCTGGGATGTATTAGCTAAAATCAATTCAAAACAAAACAGCAATAAACTTACTCATTATGAATATCTTGATAACAAAGCAACAGAAGATTTGTACTACTACAGAATTCGTCAGGTTGATTTTGATGGCAAGTCATCTTATTCAAAAATTATTCAAGTAAATGCTGAAATTGAATCTGAACCAATCATTCATAAATTGTATTATGCTGAGTCAAGTTCAAGTGTTCAGGTATTACAAAATTTACCAGGTGATGTATTCTTTGATATGGTAGATATTCATGGAAGAATTTTATATCAAAATCGCTTGTTGGTTAACAACGAAATTCCAGTTTATGCTTCTGATAAAGGTGTTTTCATTATTCGTTTTTATCAACCTAATACTGGCAAAAAACAAGTAATGAAATTGGCTATTCAATAGTAAATTTTACATGCTAAAAGCCTGTTTGGATTTTAAATTCAAACAGGCTTTTTTGTTTTATTACTGCAATTCCAAAATCCTGAAATCTGGTTCATTGAGTTCAAAAAAGCCATATCCATTTTTGATATTACTTGGGAAATTTATCACCTCAGCTCTAATTTGATTAAACAAGGTTCCTGCTTTTTTCTGTGCTTGTAAATAATGATAATAATCTTTGCTGATATGTGTTAAAGCAACACCAATTGAATCTGAATTTACTGGTCTGTTAATTGTTTTTTCTCCTGTAAATACGCCTTCTTTAAACATTTTTTCGTCTATTAAATCATAACTAGCATTTTGTTCGAGAATTCTTTTAGCAATAAATTCTGGATCTGGTTTTTCAGGAATTTTTTGTTGTTGGTTTCCACTGATATAATTCACTACATAATAACTTTCAACATCAACAATATCATTGAATGAATAATTGATTTTAACCAATTTATTGTTTTCACTTAGGCTAATACTAACATTGTTAAAACTTACCTTAGGCATTTTTCTGCTTTGGGCACTTATACTTTTGCCATCTTTACATTTTACCTGAAGTGTATATAATGCTCTGTCTTCGAAAAAAGCTTCAGAACTTGCATAAATTCCGGGATCTAATTCCTCCATCATAAATCTTCTTCCTTCTCCGCTAATTTCAACTTCGGCACCACTTAACAATAAGGTAGAATCATAATTTACTCCATTGCTGTCTGCAGTATAAATTTGCTTGCCGGCATCAAATGTTCTACTCAATACTAGACCCATTATTCCATCAATTCCATATTGGGCGGCAATAGCAGGTTTTCCTGGTGCTTGGGGCATGTTTACATCTAGTGGCTCTGGCTTGCAAGAGAGTAACTGACTCAAAATAATCATTAATAATATCAATGCTGGGTGGAAATGAATGGCTTCTTTTTTAGTCTCTTGTATCATCTTAATATTTTCCATTGTTTCAATTTTAAAAGAACATGTTAAATGAGGCTGAAGGAACAAATCCATACAAACCAACCTGTTTGAAACTTCTTGAGTTATCAGCATTTTTTACCAGACTTAGTTTATAAGCTTGTGTTCTGTTATAAACATTACAAGCTCCAATATTCCATTCAGTTCTTATTCTTTTACCTGGTTTCGATTGGTAGGTAAGATTGACATCCAAACGATGTAATGGCGATAAAACCAAGGAATTTCTATCACCATAAATAGGTACACCAATTACATCATTATATGAACCTGATGGCATGATGTATTTGCCTACCATTGGTGTTACTCGCATACCACTTCCAATGGTGAAGGTGCTTGAAAATCCCCAGTTTTCGTTGATTTGAAAATTGCCTACCAAACTCAAATCATGTCTTCTATCGTACCTTCCATAAAACCAGTTGGCTCTGTTTAATTCATCAAATTTTCTTTCCGACCAGGACAGTGTATAAGCAATCCAGCCGCTTAATCTGCCCGTCTTTTTTTGTAACATCAACTCAATTCCATAAGCTCTTCCAATTCCTTGAACAAGGTCTTTTTCAATTTCATTGTTTAATAAAATTTGTGTGCCTTCTTTGTATTCAACTAGGTTATTCATGGTTTTGAAATAGGGTTCTATTTGTAGGAATAATCCTTTGTTTAACCATTCTTTTTGATAACTGATTGCATATTGATTGGAACTTTGTGGCTTTACTTGTTTTGATACCGGAAACCATAAGTCAGTTGGCATAACTGCTGAAGAGCCGCTTACAAGATGCAAGTATTGTTTCATTCTGTTGTATGATAAGTTTACACCCGAAGTTTCATCGATTTGGTAATGCAAACTCATTCTTGGTTCGGGTGCTACATACATAAAGTTTTTGCCAAATGAAGAAGACATCCTTAATCCTAAATTCAGGTTTATTTTTTGGTTGATGTTTTTGTCTATCATAGCAAAAACAGCAGCTTCATTTGCATAAAACCGGCTACTTTCTGTTTCCTTTAGCAATTCATTTAGAGAACCAAAAATGCTCGTTTGATTAGGGTTGAAGCTATGTCGAGTAAATTCAAAACCTGTTTTGAAATTTGTTTTTTTGTTGATTTGTTTTGTCAAATCACCTTTTAGTTGAAGATCTTGTACTTCTGCTTTTAACCCAAAAATATTTCCATCAATATTGGCATTTACTGTATATGCATAATTGGTTTTTACAGCGTATAAATTGCTACTAAAATCTTTATTAAAATGAAGAAAATGTAAAACTTGAATCCAATTATGACTGCTTGTGCCAAAGTCGATTTGTTTTTCATTTTCCTTTTCTCGGTTTATTCTAAGAACATCATTTCCATAAAAAGCAGTATAAGATAATTTGTTATTTTCATTGATGTTATAATTTAGTTTGATATGTCCATCTTGAAAATAATAAGGTAATTCGTTTCCGGCCAAAGCAAATAATTGTTCGATATAAGTTCTTCTGAATGATGCCGAAAATCCTAGTTTGTTTTTAATGAGAGGGCCACTTAAAAAACTTCTGGCCGACAATAATCCAACAGCTGCTGTACCATTCCAATCTGATTTGTCTGCTTCTTTTATTCGGATATCCATAACAGAAGAAAGTCGGCCGCCCATTGCAGCGGGAAATGCACCTTTATAGAGTTTTAAATCCTGAATGGCATCTGAGTTAAATACCGAAAAGAAACCTAGTAAATGATTGGGATTATATACAGTGGCTCCATCTACACGAATTAAATTTTGATCAGCAGAACCACCTCTTACAAAAAATCCATCTCCACCATTTGCACCTTTTTTTAAACCAGGCATTAACTGTAAAACTTGGATAGGGTCTTTTTCACCACCTGCACTTGCAAGAAACTTGTATTCGTTGGGTTGAATATTAATGATGCCAGCAGTTTCTTTTTGTGATAATTTACTTTTTGAAGCTTGAATTTTGGCCTCTTTTAATTCCTTTTTTGATTCCTTTAATTCAATTTGAATTGGTGCATTTGAATATTGTTTCACTTGCATTTTTTTACTTTCATAACCCATATATGAAATTGTAAAAATGGCAGGTAGTTCAGTTTCAAAAGTAGCCTGACCCATCTCATTGGTTTGTGCTCCTACTTTATTATCACTTCTAATGATACTGGCTCCGATAATAACTTCATTGGTTTTAGAATCAATAACCTTAAAGTTTAATTTAGCTGCATGTACAACAAGGTTCATGCCTAATAGCAAAAGAATGGTGATGAAGATTTTCATGATAGGGACAGGCTCTCTTAAATTATTGTAGGATGATTCTTTTACTAAAAACTTTCGTATTAGATTTCATTTCAAGTAAATAGATGCCCGGGTCATAGGAATTAATTTTTAGTTTGATTAAATCTTGACTTAAAATTAACTCTTCATCTGAAAATGTTTTGATTGTTCTACCGCTGATGTCTTTTAAGCTTAATTGTATGTCATTTGAAGGAGCATTAGGAAGAGTTATATTTATATCACCAGAACTAGGATTAGGATAAATATTTAAACCATTTTCAATACTAGATTCATTGATAGCTGTTGTTGTTGTGAAAGCCAAATCATCTATCATGAAAACAGTTCCAACAGTAGGGGTATCAGAATATCCAACCATGATTGAAATACTTGCACTATCTGGAGTTTCATTGGAAGAATAATCTATGACAGAAGCCAATTTACTCCATGTTGCACTATTTTCTTCGCTATATATCATGGCAGAACCAACTTGATTTTCGCCATTATATAAATTAACAAATAGAAGAAAGCTTTCTTTTTTAGGAGAAGTAAATTTGTGCCAGAATTCAATACCCGCAGGTTTGTTTTTGATAGCAAATTTTCCATTGGCTTCACCCATTAATAAATCTCCTTCAAATGTTCCACAACTTGCACCTTGTTTAGAAGAAGAAGTATCGTTTAAAACTGTCATTTTCATGGAATAATTACCCGAATGTGCATCAGTACTAGGAACTACTGCATTTTGTTTGTTAACCGATTGCCAGTAAAGGTTATTGCTCATCCAGCCAACAGGATATATATGTTTGTAGATGAATAAATTTGTGGTATCCCAATTTTCAAAACCACCATTTGGAATTTGTGCTTTGATGCTTGATAAAAAGAGGCTTAATCCGCCGATAAGTAATAAAATCTTCTTCATAAGTAAATCTGTTTTTTGTTGATTTACTGATAAGAGCTGCAGAATTTGTTTTACCCCTATGTGAGCGATAAATATTTTTTTGTTTGGAGGGAAATCGTGCTGATTCCTCACTTGCCCCGGGCTTAAGCCCGGGGTTATTGAGGAATTAATAGAATATTTTCTGCTATCATCCCGGGGCTTTTAAGAATTAAAGTTGTATTTTTTTAATCAGGAAATCTTTTTAGTTTTTTCTAGAATCAGACTCTTTAACAATGCTATTTCCTTATATATTGAATCACCATATATTAGAATGAATTGCTTGCTTTTGCTTTTTAGATAAAGTCCAAAAGAATCACTCCCTTCTAATTCTAAAAACCAGAACCATCTTTTATTATCTGATATTTCAATGGTATAATCTTGTAGCTTATATTCATTCGATTTTATCCTTATACTATTTGATTTCCCTTCAACAAAAACTTGGTACTTCATTTTTTTACTATAAGACCTTATTGTTAAAAGTAAAGCAAACAAATAAACGCTGATAAGTTCAAGGTAAAAATTATAACTATTGCATGCTATTAGAAAGGTAAAGCACGAAATTCTTAGAAAAGATTCAACAGAATTAAATATGGTTGTAAGTTGGTTGTTTTTTATAATTATTTGATCTGTATTTTCGATAATCTTGAAGGAGTTCATATTTTTCATTTTATGAAAAATGGATGAAAAAATACCAACTAGAATACTTCCAAAAAATCCAATTCCACATAAAATAAAACTAATTTCAATTCTATTCATCATCAAGAATTTACCTAGGATAAAAATCGCAGGCATTGCTGTTATATGGCATCTAATTTAGTTTATTCAATGAATTAAGAAAACCAATCAATTTTTGTAGAAAACCAATCATCCTGATTCCTCAATTGCCCCGCGGTTTTAACCCGGGGCAAGTGAGGAATAAATAAAATATTTCCTTACCTGATCACGGGGCAAATGAGGAATAAATAAAATATTTTCTGGTATCAACCAGAGGCTATAGAGAAATTAAAATTCTGTTCCAACTTATCGATTTTTTTATTGTAATAACCAATCATGGATTTGATCAATTTTTTCCATCACCATCAAAAATCCCAGAATCATCCAACTAAAATGATGTTTCAAATCCTGCCTTAATGTTTGTAGGGCTTTCGACATTTGATTTTCCACCGTTTTAACCGATAGCTCCAGCTCTTTTGCTATTTCAGTGTAAGTTAGTCCGCCAAACCTGCTGAGTTTAAAAACCAATCTGCATCTTTCAGGTAAAGATTCTATTGATTGTTGTATGGCTGATTGTAAATCCTTGAATTGCGCAGGGTCTTGTGCTTTACCTACTCTTTCCATTTCTGTTGATTCAAGTGGGTCACTGGCTTTTTCTCTAACAGCTTTTTCCATTTTCTTTAAACAGGCATTTCTTACTGATGTAAATAAATAACTTTTGAATGAGCTGCTGATGAGTAAGGATTCTCTCTTTTCCCAAATACGAATAAATATTTGCTGCACTGTATCTTCCGCCTCATCTTCGTCTTTTAGCATCTCTTTGGCATAATGCCATAACATTTTGTGAAACGACTTGTACAGTGTTTCAAATGCCTTCATATCGCCCATTTTTAAGCGATTTAAAAGCTCCTCTTCCAGAATTTGATGAATTGTACTACTCATTCTCACAAGCCTTTCCTTCCAATAAGTAGGTATTGTCTTTTGTGCTTAGTTTGATGTTCAGACTTCCAGCAAGTACTTCAAGAACAGTTTCAATCTTGTCGTTTTTAAAATTACCACTGAACCTGCAGTACATCATTCCTGCCTGCGAACATTGTATAGAAACTCCATACATCGATTCAATCTGTGGAATGACTTCAGCCAAAACAGCATCGTTAAAATCGAGTTCCTTTAACTGCCATTTTTTGATATCGAAGTTTTCTGTTTTGTTCTTTTTGATTAAACCATCATTCACATAGATTGCTTCTTCATTGGCGACAAGAATTTTCTCATGCAATTTTTTATCACTGAATTTAACTTTTCCTTCAGTTACTTTTACCAATGCTTCTTCTGAACCTGATCGGTCTGTAAATAAAAACTTGGTTCCTAAAACCTGAATATTGGTATGATTAGCTTCAATTAAAAATGGTTTTTCAGGATTTTTGCTGATTTCAAAAAAGGCTTCCCCATCAAATGAACAAAGTCTTTTACCATCCTTTTCACTAAAAGTAAGTCTTGAATTTTGATTCAGTTGAACCTTGCTTCCATCAGGTAATTCAATTGATTTAATCTCATTGTTACCTGAACTATAAACCATGGCATCTGCCGCAGGATTCGGATAAAAAATGTAGGTAAGCATAGAAACAGCCATAAAAGAAGCTGCTAACCATAACCATGTTTTATTTGATTTTTTAGGAATAGATTTACTCTCAATAGCAAATTTTACTTTTTCCCAAGAGACGTCGCTTGCCTTGGTATCTGTTTCGGCAGAGGCTTTAAAAATGGCAGAAAGTTCTTCAAATTCAATTCGGTTTTCTTCTGATGAATTTATCCAATCATCCAGCTTTTTTTGCTCGGAAGTACTGATGAATCCTGCATCAGCCTTGCCGATGAGCTCAAAAATTTCTGAAGTTTCCATGTTTTGGGTTTCCTATAGGAGTCCCGAAAATAAGAATACCCCTATTCAAGAGGAAAAGTTTTTTCAGATAAACCATTACATGAAGCAAAAATGCCAAATGAATTGCTAATGTTTCCATTAAAAAATGTGGGCTCAAAAAAGCTTCCTTCACTACTCATTTTTTGTATCATGTTGTGGTAATCATAATAGGTTTTATCAATATTTAAAATATAAATTTTTATACTGATAGGCTTGAATCCCTTTTCGGCAAAAGGATAAAAATTAGAAATATCCTGCCATTCTATTCTGTTTCCTTTTTTGTTACTTTCTGTTAACAAAATCAGTTTGCCATAGTTATTAGACATAAAAAAAGTATCAGAAGGTAAATCTTCATTGATATATCCAACTTGGCTTATTACTCTATAATAATTTGTTCCTTTTGAATCATCCTCCCAAGAAACATCAAACTTTAATTGTTTAGTGCTGTCGTTTTCTGAATTCATCAAGCTAATTTTACCTTGTATATTCTCTGTTATATACTTAGGTAATAGTTTAATACTTGAATAAGCAGATGGAAAATCAGGATGAGAAATCTTTAATTCATAAGTTTCACCATCAACTAAAAAATCTTCAGGTGTAAAAGCTCGGTAATCTTGACTAAGCCCATCAAGTGTTAATGGAATCCAATTTCCACGATTTCCAATTTCAACTGTTGCATTGCTTATCGGTTTGTTGTCATTACTTGTATTTCCAAATACTGGTAATGCTGGAAAAATTTTACATGATATTGAATTGTTGCTATTAGGTTCTAGATAACAATGCGTCACAATTTTGAATTCGGGTTCTAGTTCTCTTATAACAATTTTCTCACGTTGGCAAGCAACAAAACTTGTTGATAGCAAAGCAAACCAAATCAATAGTTGAATATACTTTTTCATTAGAATAAAATCCTCCATGAAAATGATGGTAAAATAGGAAAAAAGCTCACTTGTTTAAGGACAGTTTTACCACTTTCGCCTTCTGAATCTATATCGTAATAAAAGGGATTAGCTCTGTTGTAAACATTGTAAACACTTAAAGTCAGAATTTGGTTGGTTCTTTTTGTTTTGATTAAATATTTTACTGCTAAATCCATTCTATGAGTGGCTGCTGTTCTATAATTATTTTTGTTTTTATAATAATAGTGATAAGAGGAATATTCTCCATCTAATTGCAAACCACTGTTGTTTACTGGTGCATGTCCGAAGCTCCCAAAATTAGCAGATGGTAAACTCATTGCAAATCCAGAACCATAAATCCATGATAATGAAAAAGTCAATTTGTTGTTGGGTTTATAAATTCCAACCCAGTTAAAATCATGACGTCTATCATAAAAGGCATCAAACCAATTGCCATTGTTTAAATCATCAAATTGTTGGTTAATTTTACCCAAGTTATAGCATATCCAAGATTCAACTTTTTTCCTTTTAAATTTGAGACTCAACTCAGTTCCATAAGCTTCTGTTTGACCTTGGGTTAACATGTTTTCAAAATAAGCTATTCCACTATTTAAAGAATTATATTCTGTTAACAACGATAAAAATCCAGCACCCTGTCGGTATGCCGTTGTATTCTTGCTTTTTTTGTAATATACTTCCTGTGAAAGAGTGAAAAAAGAATAGAGTTGAAATGAATATCCTGAACTAATTTGTTTTGCTAATTGTGGCTGAAGTTTTTCAGTACTAGGTATCCAAATCTCAGAAGGTAAACCCATCATACCAGTGCTGATTAAATTCACATATTGAGTCATGTGGGAATAAGCTGCGTTTATTATCAAATTTTTATTAGGCGTTAAATTCAATTGTATTCTTGGTTCAGGGAAAAAGTATTGTGTATTACCCATACTAAACAAATTCATTCTTAAACCAGTATTCAGTTCTGTTTTTTTATTGATTTTAAATTTGTCTTCAATATAAACGGCCATTTCAAGCCCATTTATTTTTGTTTGCTGGAGGGTTTTCATCTCACCCTTTTCATCAATCTGAATATTTAAAATACTTGGAGTAAACTGATGTTGAATGATACTAAAACCAGTTTTAATCCAATGGGAATTATTATAAGTATAATCCAAATCCGACTTCAATCCTAAATCAATAATTCCTGTTTTTAGTTCAATATCACTGGCATTGCTAGAGCTCGAAAAGCCAATACTTATTAAACTCGCATATTCAGTTCTATAAGCAGTAGTATTCAGAAAAAGTTTGTTGTTTAATTGTGAATTCCACCTCAAACTAAAAGCCCTATTTCCCCATTTTATTAAAGATTTATTATTTCCTTCTTCACTGGAAGTTTCTGTTCTAAACAAGTCATTTCCATTATAAATGCTCAAATACAATCTATTTTTTGAGTTGATATCTAAATTGATTTTTGAATTAATGTCATAGTAATAATATGCAACATCTTCCCCACTTGGTAAAAAGGGTTTTGCTAACAAATCGACATAAGTTCTTCTTGCCGAAAGCAAAATACTCGATTTGTTTTTAACCAAAGGACCATCAACTTGAATATGTGAAGCAAGTATTCCTAATCCAGCATCTACATCCCATTGTTCTCTGTTACCATCTTTTAAACTCATACTCAAAACAGATGATGTTCTTCCTCCATATTTTGCTGAAAAACCTCCTTTACTTAATTCAGCTTGTCGTAATTCTGAGCCACTAAAAAGCGAGTTGATGCCAAACAAATGGTAAGCACTATAAATGGTGGCATCATCAACCATAATCAGGTTTTGGTCTGGAGTACCACCTCTAATAAACATCCCTTGATTACTTTCTGTTCCTTTTGATACACCAGGCATTAGACTTAGATACTTTATCACATCATTTTCACCCAACATGGCAGGAACATCGCCAATTTGTTTGAGAGGAATTTCAATACTCTGAATGCTTTTTAATCGCTCCTCTTCATTTGCTTTAATGATTAATTCATCTAGTTCATCATCATTTTGGAGCAAAATAGTTTCATCAATATTTTGCGTTAACTCAAATGTTTTATAAACTGTTTGATATCCCACATACGAAAAACGAATTTTATTGGTCCCTTCTGGTAATTCCAAACTAAAAAAGCCATATTGATTTGTTTGTGCAGTATGTCTTTGATTGATATCAGAAATACTAACTCCAATCAGGTTTTCAGCACTACCGACCTCTTTAATAAATCCGCTAAGTCTGAATTTTTTACTGTTCTTTTTAGAGATAATAATTTTGTTCTCAGCTTCTGTTATTGTTATATCAGGTTCTGGGAATAAAAATAAAAGAATTTCTGTAAGACTTGCATTTACAAATTGCTGACTAATTTTTCTTTGAATAGGTATGAGTGTACTGCTGTAATAAAACTTTTTAGCACTCACTTTTTCAATGCTATCTAAAATAGTTTCAATTCCTAAATCCTTAAAATTGAAATTATATTGTTTAATCTGTTGCTGGGCGCTTAATATGAAATTATTTCCTATAAAGATTAGGAGTAAAATTAATTTTGCTGAAATAGATTTTAGTAGTACTTGCATGTAAAATTCCGGTTTCAAATATATTTTGTTCCGGTAAACTAAACCAAAAGCTTTTCAGATTAAGGAATTTGTAAGAATGAAGATGAATTGGTTCCTGTATAAAATGAAGTGTCTTTTAATCCTGTTGCATTGCTGTAAATACTGATTTCAGAAGCTTGAACAAAGTCTTTAGCATCTGAAATATAGGTTTTATTTGAAGTACAATAAAAGCTATAGATGTTTTTATTAGCGGCTGAAATAAATGGATTAGCGGGCAGAGTTTCGTCTTTCATTTCCATTCTGAATATGTCTTTATGCTGGAAATAAATTTTAGCATCACTTGAGTTAAATAAAATTTTACCGGGTGGATTATTCATTGCAAAAGTGAATGATTTCAGTATTTCTTTTGAGTTTGGATTTAACCTAACAATTCTTCCTTGGTAGGTATTGTCTTTTCCAATACAACTAATCCAGATTTTATTTTCTGCATCTATACATATGCTTGCAGAACCATATCCAACCTCAATACTGTCTTGTAATTGGTCGGTGTTGGTATTAATGATATAGAGGTATTTACTTTCTTTGTTACAAACAAATAATTTGTTTTCATAAAACAACATTTCTTCTGTCCAGCCTTGAATTTTAATGCTGTTTTTTATTTCCTTCTGAATTAAATCTACCACATAAACACCATTCATATATAAATCACTTACATAGGCTTTAGTGTTGTAAATAGGTAGAATATATCTTGGTGATTTGAATCCACTAATGTTTCCCGCTGATTTAAAATCGCTTTTATTGATAATTTCAATTTTACCTGAATTGTTTACTACTAAAAAGATTTTGTCGTTATACAAATACATGGATTGTAATACATCACCAAGATTTTTTTGGTTTTGTTGTTTGAAAACATCCTTTATTAAAACAGATTTATTCAAATTAAAATTCACAAAACTTAATGATGCATTTCCCCATTGAAAATTGCCTTCGTTTCCAATCAGTAATCCTTCACTAAAAGTATCTATTGGCGTTTCGGGTGGATTAGCGCAACAAACTTTTTTATCACAAGAAAACAGTGATAACATCAAACCAAAAAGAAAAAAGTAAAAAATGATTTTATTTACCATTGTTGAATTTTATAGGTTGATATGCCTTTGTTACTAATAATTCTTACGAAGATAAGGTTTGATGAAGTTTCAGGTTTCAAACTGGTTTTTGATTCATTACTTTTTATTTGTTGAATAAGTTTCCCATTGCTATCAAAACATTCAATCACTATTTCATCATACGGATTTTCTATAAAAAGTTCTTTAGTTCCATTCATAGGATTTGGGTATAAGTTGAATGAAAGAGAAGATACTTCATTGATGGCATTTGTGCTTTTGCCATGAATAATTCCTATAGCATCTAAATCAAAACCTGAAGAAGGATAAGGCGTAGGGAAGGGGTCGTTTATTTTTCTTCCGAATGCATCTTTGCTCACAAAACTGTCATTCAAACTACCAACTACATCAACAATTCTGATATAATGAATCGTTTGATGTTGTAGACTATCAACCATTTCTTCCAAATCAAAAGGTACTCCATATCCAGCAATATATTTTCCCGCAAGATTTCTTATTTTTTCGGGATACAAGCCTGTGAAATTATCAATTTGATTGATGCTATCATTTAAACTTTGAGCAGGAAATCGGTAGAATTTTTTTCCATCAATACTTACTTCAACAAATGCTAATTCCATATGGTAAGTTCCTGTTCCCGGAATTTCAAAACCATTTTCAAATATGGCAAAATCAGGACCTTCTTCATCAAAAACACCTTCTTTAAAATAAGCTGTTGCTATACCTCCATCGCCCAAACTAACAATTCCGTTTTCAAGCGCTTTTCCATGAGCTGAATTTGCCTCACCAATTGTAGGAAATCCAAGTGTGATATCATTGATTTGAACTGGACCTCTTTGAAGTATTATCGAATCGCACCAGAATTTAATAATTGAAGAATCCTTGTGTATAGCATCTGAGCCTGGCAATCCTGCTGCAGGAGCAAATTGTGCCTTGGAATGAAAAGTTCCAAGGCACAATAAAATGAGGTATATAAATTTAATTTTCAATTTAGTTTTTTAGGAATTTTTTGAATCCTGTTGCAGATTCTCCACGAATGTAAAGAATATACAATCCTGATGGTAAAGAATTGATATCAATTGAATTTATATTGTTTTCAGTTAATAAAGTTCTGCCACTTAAATCTTTTACTTCAAGGCTTTTGAAAATATTTTCACCTGAAACAAAAATTCTGTCGTTGGCAGGATTTGGATACAATTGAACAGATGCGATTGCATTGTTTTCATCAACAGAAGTAGGAGTATTTGTATCTAATGTTGTGAAATTATCCATGTAAAAATAGGTTGGTGTATTAATTCCCCACTGACCTACATCACTTGATTCGAAAGTAATTTGTAAGCTGTCGATATCTTTTAAAGGCCTTAAGTTAACCCATGTCCAATCAGTGATAAAATAGTCTTTGCTGTTATCAGGGTTTCTGAAATCTGCTAGGTAAAATTCAAGTGCTGTATCAGCAGGATTTCCACCATCTTTCCAAGCACTGATAATGATTTTAAAGAAGTCGGAATCATTTCCGCTTGTTCCTCCAAATTTCTTTGAAAACATACTACCATATTTCATGTCTTTATAGGTATAAGTTCCGTTGTTAATGAAAAATCCATCCACTTGTTTTCCTTTAGCAGCGCCTGTTAAAACAATTTTCGAACTTGAATATCCAACTGCATAAGTTGAAGAATTTTGAGCTCCTTTTAAAGAATATACACTGTACATATTGGTATAACTTGCTGTAACACTATCGCGCATAGTTGAGGCAGAAAATCCATTCCAGAAATCACCTGCAACTGAATCATAATAGTTAACAAAGAATGCGTTTCCACTGCCAAATCCACCTGATTCATCAGAACCATTCCAATAAGAACTGTCTTTTAGATTTAGGTTTTCGAAGGTAGCAACAGTTTGTGCTTTTGAAAGTCCGACCAGGCTAATAAAGCTTAGGATAAATAGTACTTGTTTTTTCATGATATTTTTAAAATTGGTATTGTATACTTAGTTGGTTATCGGCTCTAGGCATTGGCCTGTTTACAACAACATAATAAGATGTGCCGAAGCAGTTTAATCTGTTGTATTGAAATGTAAAAAAGTGATTTTTATAGTTTATTTTTTTAGAAATTGTAACATTTCCAAGCGTATAATCATCAAGAGATTCGGTATTGGTGCTGGTATAAAATCTTTGTCCAATGTATTGATGAACATAAGCCAGATAAAAGGTTTTATAACTTACTGCCATTTGTAAACTATGTTTTATTCTAGGCACATAAATCAATTGTTTATTATAAGATGGGTCTTGAATATTACTCTTGTTTAATGCATTACAATAGTCGTGTTGACCTTTGAATAAGAAACCAAAGTTTTTGATTTTGAAAGTATAGTTCCAAAAGAGTTCCAATCCTTGAACTTCAACATTTCCAAGGTTTACTACTTCCCATCTTGATGATGAAATGGGTAACCAGGTAATTTGATTTTCAGTTTTTCTTTGATAGGCATTTAGTTTGAGTTCTGGACCTTTTTGTTTGAATGTTTTGTAAGTAAATCCTACTTCAAGATTGTTTCCTGTTTCTGGTTTTAAGTTGATGTTTCCTCCGGGTACCCAATACAAATCGTTTAAGGTTGGAAGTCTGTAAACTTCTGAGAACTGAGCATTCATAGATAAATAAGGAGTAAAGGTAAAATCGCCTCCAATAGATGAAATAAATGGAATATTATTTCCATTGTTCCATTCTTGACGCCCTGTGTATTGAAGTTCGAGTTTATTAGTAAAGAATCGTTTTTGAATACTTCCAAACAAAGCAGATACATTTCTTTTTTGTGTTTGTTGATATTCTTTACTAATGCCAGTTAAGTTTTGAATCTGTGCACTAAAAAGTAGGTTAAAAGTTTTTCCTGAATAGGTTTGATCTATTGCCTGATTTAATTGTTCACCAGTGCTTAAGGAAGTTCCGTTGCCATCATCATAATAATCGAGTTTGTCGTTAAAATAGGCAGCCCTATAAGCTAATGAATATTGTTTTTTTCTGAATTTATATTCCCCTGAAATTCTTTTGCTTTCATCATTTTGATTGGCTGCTAAATCAGAATTACCAAGCCCTGCCGGAATTTGTTTATCATTTTTTTGGTACCAGGTATGAAGTGTTAAATCTTGATTTTCATTAAAACGATAAGTAAAATCCTGTAACCAAGAAATACTTGTTGATGCAGCATCCTTCATGGTTTCATTAGTTCCGCTTAGGCTGATATAATCAAAATTATTTTCAGCTTGTTTGTAGAAGAACTTTTGTTTGATACTCCATTTTTTACTTCCCCATGAAGCTTTGATTCCGGTATTTCTATCTCCGAAAGAACCATATCCTGCAAGTACACCTAAATGAAAACCCTTGTTGGCTTTTTGATTTCCAGAAATATGAATTCCTGCACCAATGTTTCCGCTGCCATATAAACCCGATTGAGCGCCATATTGAATGCTAACTGCATCAAACAAAAAAGCAGGGAGTAATGATAAATCCTGTTGGCCCAACATTGGATTCGAAATATTAAATCCATTCCACAAAACCGCTGTTTGTTGGGCATTTCCACCTCTTGCACTACTGCTTGATATTTGTGATGGTCCATAACTTTTAATGAACACACCGCTTGTTTGAGCTAATACCTGATCGAGTGATTGTGAAGGCCTGAATAAAAGCGAATGGCTATCGAGATTTTGGACAAATAAACCGGTTTGAAAGTGATTAAATTTTACTGCTTTAATCAAAACTGTTTCTAATACCTTGCTGCTGTCGTTTTGAGCATAAACAAGATAAGGAGAAACAAATCCCAGAATAATTAAACAGAAGAGTTTTAAATGTCTCAAATTACCAATTCATTGGCAAACGAGAAAAAATGTAGTGATGAAACGAAACAATAGAAGGACAATAAGTCCTGATATTAATTAATCGAACCACACAGCTTTTCTTCCCGAAAGCGTTAAGTTTAAATACTTTTGGCAGGTCTTCTGACTTACACCATTTTTATCTGTCTTCCCAATCGGCGCGTGCGATAAGTGACATTGTTTGATAAAAATTTTCCAGTTAATAAACCAGATTGGTGCTTACAGCAGCGGGTACTGTCGAGGAATTTCACCTCTGTTCCCTTTTCATTCCGATGTATTAAATCGGAAACCGAAAGCGATACAAAAATAAGCCTCACTTATTTCGAAACAAGTTTTTTTAAATACTTTGTCTGGGAGGCCTGTAAATAAAGGAGAAGAATTTTTTATACTTTTTTTACTTCAATCATGGTTGAAGCTTTCTCTTTTTTATCAAGAAGGTTTTTTAACAGCTTTTATTAGGCCATTTTAGATTTGAAGGGAAAATATAACTTATCTAATCACCCTCATAAGCACCAATACTAGGCGCACCTAAATTTCTTAAGCGGTTTTTGAGGTCTCTTTCTGTTCCTGCAGAAGTTCCGGCTCCTTTGCATCTACTTCCTGCTTTTAGGTCGAAGTCTTGGTTGAATAAGTCTTTGAAGCCAGGGTCTGTGTTTAAAATATTGTTACCTACAGACAGATTTCCATCCAATGTTTTGATTAAATTATTCTGAAATTCCTTGTTGCCAAATGGTAATCCATCTGCATCATTGTTGAATAAAATTTCATCATCTAAACTGCCAATAATGATATTATTTTTCAATGAAAAGTTCAATGGAATTTTAAACTGAATATTTCCTTTGGCATCTCTCGACGGTGCATTACTTAAATAGAATCCTGGGTCTTTTCTTGCTGTTCCTGTATTACCCATATAAAAGGTATTGTGTGCTAAGTTATAGGTTCCACCTAATTCACCAATAAACGAAAAGAGTCCGCAATTGTAAACCAAATTGTTTTCAGCTTTGATATTTGCTGAATAATTCAACAAGCCAACAGCACTCATATTTTTAATGATGCTTTGTTCTAATACTAAACCAGGATTGCTATTTTCTGGCAGTGAGTCTACTTCAATTCCTATGTATCCATTCTTTATTATAGCCCCTGAAATTCTGTTATTGATGCTACCTTTCAAGAAACGAATTCCAGCCCATTGACCAGGTAGTTCTTTGTAATCATCATCTAGTCGTGCTCCTTGAAAAACAACGGGATTATCTGTTGTTCCATTCACAATTAATGTACCTGCTACTAAAAAACTCGAATTGTTGTAATTATAAATTTGTGTGCCTGCATCGATAGTTAATGTGCAGCCTTGTTTAACCAAAATGGAATCGTAAATGACATATGGTTTTTGGCTCGTCCAGAACAAGTTTCCTGAAGTACAATCAAGCACTTCACCTTGAATATAGTTGGCATCCTGTGCCCAAACAATCAAATCAACATCTTGCTTACTGCCATTGGTTTCAAAAAGAATCTGGTCTGCCACAATAAAAGGTGTATTGCTATTCACCTGATCGATATAAGCCTGAACAAAAATATAAATTGAATCGTTTCCAAGGATCTCAATGTCTTTGAATGAGGTTCCTGAGCGTCCATCTACATTTAATTTAAACAAGCCATAAATATTGCCTGCTAAACTAATATTTGTTTTTACTGCATTCGCATCAGGATTACTTACTCGTACTTGTAAAGTAACACTTCGTGGTAATTGAGGATTTTGCCCTAATCTGCTAAAAATTGTATCAAAAAAAACAGTATCAGTAGAAAAATTTAAGTTGACAGCATTCGAGGTGAATACATCATTTTTCTTACATGCAAAAAGTCCTAATAATAGGAAGAATATAAGGAATACGGAATTGTTCTTAATTGTTTTCAAGTTTGCAAGTATAAGTAGTGAAAAACGGATTTTATAGTTTTCTGGTATTTTATTAATGATTTGAATTTTAGATTGAATATCGCTCTTTAATCCAATCCGGAATAAGAGCTGCCCTTCCACTTTCGAGACTTACCATCGTATAATTAAAATAACCAGTGCACGATTGTTTGCCATTGTCTTTTTGAATCTCGAAATTCACTTTCACTCCATCTTTTTGCATTTCATCAATCCAAGTAATGATTTTCATGTGTTCACCTAAAAGCAAAGGACGTTTAAATTCCATGAATGTATTTCTAATAACCCATCCAAAACCATGTTTAATGAATTCCTGCATGGGCATTTTATAACATCTTTCCATTTGGTCGAAACGAGCTGCCAGCACATAATCAATATATCTACTGCTATGAACATGCTGATTCATATCAATATCATCAGGTCTTACCTGTAAAGAAGTTTCAAATTTGGTTTTAATGAGTTCCATTGCTGCAAAGATAATCGGGGAGTGAACCTTTAGAGTAAAAATTTGGTCTTTCTATCTAACTAAAATCATTTTCACATATTTTTTGTTATGTTTGATAGATTGAGGCGTCTACTCACCATATTAATTCTGATGTTTCCAATTATTGGGAATGCAACTCACCTAGTGGGTGGTAGTTTCCGTTTAGAATGGTTATCAGGCACGAGCTATAGACTTTCAGTCAGGGTAATTAGAGATTGTGAGAATGGAAATCCCAATGCTTATTTTGATGAACCTACTTGGGTTGGCTTGTTTGAAAAAGGGTCAAATACCAGAAAACAAAATATCCGCTTAGAATTAATAAAAGATGATACATTGGTTTTTACCGGGTTTAATTGTCCATCAATTACTACCGGCTGCACCCATATTGGAACTTTAACGGCAATTATTAATTTACCTGATGCTCAGTATGGTAGCACTGGTGGTTATTATTTTGCCTGGGAAAGATGTTGCAGAAATGGAATCATCAATAATATTCAGAGACCTGGAGATGCTGCAATGGTTTTGTATGCAGAAATTCCAGCTCCCAGATTCGTAAAAAACAATACTCCTTATTATACAAACAATCCACGTACATTAATGTGTGCCAATAACTTGTTTAAGTACAATATGGAGTTTACAGACCCTGATGGTGATGAGTTGAAATTTTCTTTAATCAATCCTTTAAATGGGAATTTAGATAGAAATAATCCTCAGACAAATAATCCTCAATCTGGTCCTTATTCTGATATTATTTGGTCTCAGGGTTATGGAAAACTAAATTCAATTAATGGAACTCTGCCTTTAACTATCAACTCAAAAACTGGCGAATTAACCTGCATTCCAAATGCACCTGGTATTTATGTTGCAAGTATTTTGGTAGAGGAATTCAGGTTCGGAGTGAAGATAGGAGAGGTGCGGCTGGAATTACAATTTACTGTTACAACTTGTCCAAATAATCCTCCTTTATCAAGTGTGGTTAAAATTGATAATACTATTCTAACAACCGATACCATTGATATTGTTGTTCCAGATAGAGTTTGTTTGAAAATACGGGGAATGGATATGGAAAATGACTCCATTTATCTTCGGATTAAATCTCCGATGATGGATTCAGCTTTTTCGAATTTGCCTGAATTTGATACTTTAACAGCAGGATTAAGGATTGCAGAAACTAATTTTTGTATTCAAAGCGCTTGCGAACATCTTAGAATGAAATCTCCTTTTCCTGTGTATATCAATGCAATTGATAATGCCTGTCCTATAAATAAGGAAGCGGAAACCACTTTTTGGGTGAGAATTGTTGAAAGTAGCCCACCTTCAATTTCAATCACCAATCTTGATGATACACAGCTAATAAATGATACAGTTTCAGTTCAGGTTCCAAATGAATTTTGCCTTAAAATAAAGGGTATTGACCCAAGAGATTCAGTTTATCTAAAGGTTAGTTCTCCTGTGATGTCGCAGAACTTTGCTGTAAAACCGGTTTTTGACACACTCAGCATTGGTTATAGGGAGGCCTCAACTAACTTTTGTTTACAATCTAAGTGTGAACATGAAACTTTAATTTCTCCTTTTCCTGTTTATGTGGAAGTAAGCGATAGGCTCTGCCCTGATAGTAAAATTACTTATGATACTTTTTGGGTGAAAATTATTCCAATGCCAATCGTTCCTTCAACGGATATGTTATGTATGACTCTTTTTAACAATGCAGAAACTGCAGTTTATTGGGGAGATTCTAGTTCAAGGGCGGATTCAAATTTTCTTACCTACTATTTATACAGGTATACTGGTGCAGGAAGTTTAATTGTAATTGATTCAATATCTGATAAAAGCGAAAGATTTTTCTTAGATAAAAATACTCCTGAATACGCCAATATCAATTACCGTTATTTTATGGTTGGCTTAAATCAATGCAGAAGAATGGGGCCATCTTCAGATACTTTAGGAACATTTGAGCAATTGAAATTTATGCCTGATAAACAGCTAATAAATTTCGCTACTGTAAAAAATAATCAATCAATTCATCTTAATTGGAATCCAACACCTGAATTGGATTTTGCCAAATACTTTTTGTATAAAACAACAAAGGGTGGAAATTATAGTTTATTAAAAGTATTTGAGGAAAAATTTGACACCACTTTTATTGATGATGATGTTGATGTTCAGAAGTTTTCATATTGTTATCACCTTGTAATGCAAGATACATGTGATAATATTGGTGTGATGGGCCGGCCTGCATGTTCAATTTTATTAGGAGGGAATTCAAAAAGCTTTCAAAGCAATTTAAATTGGAGTAGTTATGAAGGATGGGCAACAGCTCCACTTTCTTATGATATTTTAAGATCTGACCCAAGTTTGCCTGAACAATCTATTTCTCGAACCGACTCATTGAGGCTTAGTTATGTAGATAATAAATTGAATCTTAATGAAGGTTTATTTAATTATGCAATTTTAGCCACAGAAAATTTAATTGAAGGCAGTTCACCTTTTTTAAGTAGATCGAACACAATAGAATTAATTCAAGCGCCAACTGTTTATGTTCCAAATGCTTTTACAGCAAATGGCGATGGATTAAATGATGTTTTTCAGTGGGTTCCAGTTTTTGTTAAAGATTTTCATATCGAGATTTATAACCGTTGGGGAGGTAAAGTTTTCGAAACCGATAACAAATTAGACTCATGGGATGGCAAAATCGATGGCGCCCCGGTTGCTACAGATGTATTCTTTTATATCTTAAGGTATTCAGGATACAATGGGGATTCGGGTAATAGAAAAGGTAATTTTACCATTCTCAGGTAATTCTGTCATAATTCATGACGAAATTTAGTGTTCGTAACGTATCTGCCTGACCATGAAATGAATCATTCATTTTGACAAAATTTCAGGATAGCTTAACTTAATATTCTTTCAGGTATTTGTATTTTTACAAACCAAATTGAAAACGAATATGGCCATGTCAGATGAAAATGCAGTTGTAATTACACGTAGGAAAAATATCCAAACTTTAATTGATTATTGTTTAGATACCAGATTGTCTGTAACTATTAACCCTAGAGGTTTGTCGAACGACGAATTTGAGGTTGAAGTGGTTTTAGCAGGTATTAAACAAGCAATTGCTTTTGGTATGTTTGCTAGAGAAAACAAATTGGAAGTGAGTGGATTAGGTGATTTGGTTAAACCTAAATCGGTAGCTAAAAAGGCTGACCCTAAAGACAATACTCCAGGATTGAGTGAGTTGGTTTCTGAACCTGCTAAGGAAAAAGAAGAGCCAACCTTAAGTTTCGACTTAAACGTCAGCGATAACTAGGTTATTGCCATACTTTAAGCTTCAAAGCTTCACTTTGTTTGTGAAAATTTGATTGATTACGCGAGAACAGGAGCTAAGGCTCCTGTTTTTGTTTCTTCTTATTTGGGAATTAACAAATTTTTTAGCATTTTAGCGATACTATGCCCATCATCAACTCTTTGGTTTCTTGGTATCTGAAACGCAGAATTCCTGCGATTGAAACCATGTTGAGTAATCCGTTTGGAGTACAACACGATCAATTAATGAAATTGCTCAGAACGGCCCAAATTACTGAGTTTGGTAGAAAGTATGATTTCAAAACGATACATTCTTTAGAGACTTATAAAGAAAGAGTTCCTGTTACCAATTACGACGATTTTAAGCATTATATCCAACGAATGATGCAGGGTGAACAGAACATTCTATGGCCAAGTGAAGTAAGTTGGTTTGCAAAATCCAGCGGAACTACCAGTGCAAAAAGCAAATTTATTCCTGTAACCTACGAAAGTTTAGAAGAATGTCATATTCAAGGAGGAAAAGATGTTTTGCTTTGGTACCTCAACCAAAAACCAGATTCATTACTTTTTAACGGTAAAGGTTTGGTAATGGGTGGAAGTCACCAAATTAATTCCCACAATGCCGGTGCCGAAACTTTTTATGGTGATTTGAGTGCCGTAATGATGCAAAACATGCCTTTCTGGGCTCATTTTCTTAGAACACCTGATTTGAGTATTGCTATCATGGACAATTGGGATGAGAAAATTGAAAGAATGGCTCAGGCAACTTTAAATGAAGATGTTACCAATATTTCTGGAGTTCCTACTTGGACAATTGTTTTAATTGAAAGATTATTTGAGCTTACTGGCAAAAATAATTTGCTCGATATTTGGCCGAATTTAGAAGTATATGTTCATGGAGGAGTAAGTTTTACGCCTTATCGTGATAGATTTATGGAACTCATTAAAGGCTCCCAAATGAATTATTTAGAAACCTATAATGCAAGTGAAGGATTTTTGGGAATTCAGGATAGATTAGGTTCTGATGATATGCTGTTGATGTTGGATTATGGGATTTATTTTGAGTTTATGCCCATGAGTGAATATGGCAAAACGCACCCCAAAACATTAAGTCTAAGTGAAGTTAAAATCAATGAAAACTATGCATTGGTAATAAGCACAAATGCAGGTTTATGGCGATATATTATTGGTGATACCATTAGGTTTACTTCAACCAATCCTTATAGATTTAAAATTACTGGCAGAACCAAACATTATATCAATGCATTTGGAGAAGAATTGGTGATTGAAAATGCAGATAAAGCAATCAGCATTGCATGTGAATTAACTGGAGCTTTATTAACTGATTATACTGCTGCTCCGGTTTATTTTTCTGCAAACTCAAAAGGAGGTCACGAATGGTTGATTGAATTCGATAGGGAACCAAATGATGTTAGAGCTTTTGCCGAGGAATTAGATAAACAACTTAAATTATTAAATTCCGATTACGAAGCAAAACGTTTTAAAGACATGGCGATGGTGGCTCCAAAAATTCATCATTTGCCAAAAGGAAGTTTCCATAACTGGTTAAAGAAAGCAGGAAAATTAGGTGGTCAACATAAAGTTCCAAGATTGAGTAATGAAAGAAAATTCTTAGAAGAAATTTATAAAATGGTTTTTGAAAATCAGGTGATGAATGCTTGATGAGTTTTGTTTTGGATGTATATATGCAATTTATATGCTATACAAGGAGACGCCCAAACAATGAATAGAATGTCAATATATATCATAATAGGTCTTTTACTTTTAGGACTCATGGCATACTTCATTTTTAGACCGAAATCGAAGTCAGTTTTGGACGACTATTTTATTTCAACTCAAAGCCAAACTAATGACAGAGTTAAGAATCTAAATCTTGACAAAGCTTCGGAAGATGCATCTTACATTTTAGATACAAACAAACTATCATTCCCGAAATTTGAAAAGAAAACAGAGAAAGTTGAGTATAAGGCAGACTCACAAAGGGAATGGATTATTAACCTAATACAAGTTAACGGAGAGAATTTTAAGAAAGAAGACTTTACGAAAATGTTTGACTATGAGTGGCGAAGCAAATTTGAATCTACAATTTATGGTTTTTCACCTGAAGAAAATAGATGGACATATGCAGATGCAGGTGGAACCCCAAACCTGTACAGCAAACTCCAAATTGCAATTGATATACAAGGTGTATATAATGAAGAAAACGCAAATTATGACCCACAAAAACTTGAACGATATATAACTGAACTAGAAAAAAGAGTTAAAAACTATCCTAGTAAACTTAAAATAGAACAAACGGAGACGATAGATAAAGCCATTATAAAAGCAAAAAGACTTGTTCAACTTCACCAAGAATTCAATAGTGATGCAATTATTGTTTTACAAAGTGACAAGCAATATAATGGATTAGAAGTGTGGGATGCATTACAATGCGTTGGCTTAGCTTGGGGAGATGGTGACTTATTTCATTGGAGCAACAATCATGATTACGGACATGACCAGCATTTTAGTGTTTGGACAGCTACAGAGCCAGGCTATTTTCTCCCCGAAGATATTAAAGCCGGAAATATGAATCCCAAAAACTTAGTGTTTGGTTTTTCAATTCCACGAAGTGCAGACCCCAAAAATATTTATTGTATTATGCTAAACGCTGCAAAATATTGCCAAAGGAAATTAGGCGGACAAATCTTAGACAAAAATGGACAACTCCTTAATGAAGCAGAAGAAAAACAAAACTTAATTGACCTTTTAGACCAAATGAAAAGCAAAGGAATAATTGTGGGTTCGGACAACGCTTTGAGAACTTTCTAATCTGAAGGAGAAATGCCCAGCACATAAGAGAACATATAAGAAATTGGCAGTTCAGTGGGTAAATGAAGCTTTGTGCTTCGAAATCGCTAACTTCTTATAGCTGCTGATCGTTATATGATATTTCCGAAAATCCATAAGCGTAATAATTGAACAAATGAATTCCAACTTATTAGACAAATTTAAAGGTTGCATTTTTGGTGGAGCAATTGGAGACGCTTGGGGTAGTAGTTTTGAAAATTTAGTTGAACTTAAAGATTCTAAGATTTATTTCCTTGGAAATAAACCTGAAGTTAACCACATTTGGCAATTTACTGACGACACAATTTTGACCTTAGCAACTTGTGAAGTATTGAAAACGGGAAACTGTACACCTGAATTATTAGGAAACAAATTTATAGAGTATTATAACAGAAATGAGATAGTTGGAATTGGTGCAAGTACTATGAAATTCATTAATGATTTAAAGGCAGGTTATCATTGGACACAAGCAGGTAGAAAAGGAGAATTTGGAGCAGGAAATGGTTCTGCAATGAGAATTGCACCTTTTGCTTTTTATGACAAATATACTAGAGACGACATAAGGAACTTTTCAAGAATGACCCACAATAACGATGAAGCTTATGTTGGAGCATTATCAATTTATTTAATACTAAAACAAATTATTAAAAATGAAACCATTGATTTTAAGCACACAATAAATGATTTAATAAATAAATTGCCAGACACGAATGTAAGAGATAGAATAATAGAGTTAAATGAAAACTATTTAGACAGAAATATATCAGATATAGCTAAACTTGGTAATAATGGTTACGTAGTTAATTCAATTCCATTTTCAATATTTTCTGCATTTAAGTTAGATGAACTTGGGTTTGAAAATGTAATTTCAGAAGTTATTAATTGTGGCGGTGATACTGATACAAATGCTTCTATTGCAGGTCAAATAATGGGGACTATATTGGGCTACAAAAAATTACCTAAAGACTTAATCTCTAAATTGGAAAAGACAAATAAGTACTACAAAATTAAAAACATTTTTGACTAAAAATAAACGTACAACAGCACATTTGCAATAGGCGTGCAATTCGTCTCTGATTGACGAGATTTTAGTGGTTGGTTTCACTAAACTTCATTTGAGTTTAAACGCACGCTAATCTCAAATGAGCAAAACGTCATTTCCCAACATAAAAAAAGGTCACATTTCATTTTGAAACATGACCTTTTTTATTATTATTAATATTGGATTATTGAACGTCTACTAATTCTACATCGAAGATTAAAGTTGCATTCGCTGGAATTAATCCGCCTCCTGCACCTCTTTCGCCATAACCTAATTCGCTAGGAATGATTAAACGTTTTTTGTCTCCAACTTTCATTAAAGCAATACCTTCTTCCCAACCTCTAATAACCATACCGTTTCCTAAAGGAAAACTAATAGGATCATCTCTTTCGATTGAAGAGTCAAATACTTTTCCATCCATTAAATAACCCGTATAATGAACTTTTACTGTTTTACCGCTTTGAGCTTGAGTTCCTGTACCTTCAGTAATATTGATATAACGTAAACCTGATGCTGTAGTTACTGTATCTTTTCCTTTTGTATCAAATGGTACAATTTTAGGAGAAGCTTTTGCATCAAGAACCTCAATATCAAAAACTAAAGTGCTTTTTGCTGGAATTGAACCCATTTCTCTATCGCCGTAAGCCAATTCTGCTGGAATAACAAAAGTTGCTTTATCACCAATTTTTAATAATTGTAAACCCTCATCCCATCCTTTGATAACTTGTCCACCACCAACTTTAAAAGTGAAAGGTTGGTTACGGTCCTTTGAACTATCAAATTTAGTTCCATTGGTTAATTTACCAGTGTAATGAACGGTGGCTTTGTCACCAGCTTCAACTTGTTTTCCTTTACCCAATTCGGTTACTCTGTAGCGTAAACCGCTTGCTGTTGTGTACTCTTGATTCACTTTAATTTTCCCCTTTTTAGGTTGTTTAACTTGTTGTTTTGGATTTTTGTTTTGAGCTGCTACCTGTAAGCTTAAAATAGCTAAGGTAAGCACAAGCAATTGTCTTAACATATTAATTAATTTTTACCAGTTTCACTTCAAAAATCAATGAAGAATATGGAGGAATTGGTCCGTTTCCACGAGGACCATAAGCTAAACTCCAAGGAATGATTAATTTATACTCATCACCTTCACTCATCATTTGGAAAGCTTCATCCCAACCCGGAATCACTTGCTGCATTCCTATTGCGAAATTAAAATCTGGTGAGCCTGCTTTTGTTTGGTCAAATACTGTACCATCCAATAATGTTCCTACGTATTGAACAGAGATATTGTCACCTTTTTTAGCTTTTTTACCTGAACCTTTTTTAGTTACTGTGTACATTAATCCGCTTGCAGTTGTTTGAACTCCGCTTAAAGTAGCAACATAAGCTGCAACTGTAGCTGAATCTCTTGAAATTACTTCAGCATTTTGTTCTTCCATTTTCTTTTGCATTTCTTCTTGGCTGTATACATCAACCAAAGAAGCAGTAAAATGAATGATTTCTCCTGAACCTAAACTTTCTGGAGCTGGGGTACCGAAACTTTTTAAGTAAAGTGAATCAGCATTAACAAAGAATTCTAAACTATCTCCTTTTTTTAATAAAGAGAATAATCCTTTTAATGTAGGTTCTTCAGCAGGAATGTAGAAAGGTTTACCAGATTCGTAGCTATTAAACAAAACGGTATCTTTAGTTTTTGCAATACCTTTCATGTTTAATAAAAGCATATCGCCTTTTACAACCGCTCTGGCTGAATCACTTGTTTTGAAGATTTTGTATTCTACTAATCCATCTTCTGTTTTTTTGGTTTTGTTGCATGCAGAAAGCAAAACCACTGCAGCCATTAAGGCAAGAATTGTTCTCATTTTTTATTTTTTATCAGTTTAAATATTCTAAAAATTCAGGTAAAGCAGCTTTAAATTTCTCCTCTACCATTTCAATTGGGTCTGAACTTTCTCCCCCAGCTGCATTAAAATGTCCACCACCATTAAAATGTTGACGAGCAAATGAATTGGCTGGAAATTTTGTTTTCGACCTGAAGCTCATTTTTCTTGAAACAGTTCTATCTATAATTAAAACAGATAATTCTATTCCTGTAATCGATAATCCATAGTTTACCAAACCTTCAGTATCACCAGTAATAATTTTATATCTGCCAAGTTCTTCAGCATTTACTACAATTAAAGCGGTTTTAAAATCGGGTAAAATTTGAAGTTTTTCTGAAAGACAAAATCCAATAAAACGGGTTCTGTTTTCTGAATAGTTATCGTAAATAGATTCGAAAATTCTATTTGGTTTAGCACCTTTTTCAAGCAATTTTGCAGCTACTCTATGTGTGGTAGGTGTAGTTGAACCATGTTTAAAAGATGCAGTATCTGTCATGATTCCAGCATATAAACATGATGCTAAATCAGCAGAAACATGGTCTACTTCATGCATTAATTCAATCAACCAAAAAACCAGTTCACAAGTGCTAGAAGCAGAAGTTGTCCATAACCTAAAGTCTTCAAATCCTTCTGGTTCTAGGTGATGGTCGATTAAAACCTTTTTTGAACTTGATTTAGCTACCAGTTCTCCTAAACGATTGATTCTTTTTAAGGTGTTAAAGTCTAAGCAGAAAATAATATCTGCTTCATCAACCAATTTGGCTGATTTTTCTTCAAATGCCTCAAAATTGATAACCGTACTTTCTCCCGGCATCCATTTTAAAAAATCACCGTAATCTGTTGGGGTAATGACTTGCGCCGGTATATCCAAAGATTTTAAAAAGTGGTACAAACCCAAAGATGAGCCAAGTGCATCTGCATCAGGCTTATGATGGGTGGTAATGATTACCTGCGGCCTCGGTGTGGCCAGCAAAAGTGATTTGAGTTCTGTTATTTGGTTCAAAGCGGCTGCAAATATCTAATTATGAAAGATTTTATAGCATTTATTTATTCGAAATTTCTAAAAATCTTCACAATTGCGAAGTTAAGCCCATTTTGTTGGATTCAAAACTTATCGAAATACCTAATTTGCAAATCTATGAATGCTTGGATTATCCTTGGTTTTGCCGGAATTTTTGAAGTTGCTTTCACTACTTGTTTAGGAAAAGCCAAATTTGCCGATGGAATTTATTGGTATTATTGGATGGCTGGATTTTTATTTAGCTTGATAATGAGCATGTTACTTCTGACTAAAGCAATTGAAACAATTCCAATTGGCACTGCTTATGCCGTTTGGACAGGTATAGGGGCAGTTGGTTCAGTTATTCTGGGTATTGTCATTTTTAACGAACCGGCCGGTATCTGGCGTTTATTTTTATTTTTACACTAATTGCTTCTATCGTTGGACTTAAATTTGTAAGTCATGAAATTTAAAATTGCTTCACTATTACTTCTGGTTTCCAGCAGCTTGATTTTTACTTCTTGTAAAAGAAAGCCAACCATTGAAGTTGATCCACCTCCTGTTGCTGTAAAAGATACTAAAATCAGAGCCCTGGATTTATCTTTTTTACCTCAAATGGAAGAAGCCGGAATGGTTTTCAAAGATGAAAATGGAAAAGCTATTGATGTTTTAGATTTAGTTAAAGCTTCGGGTGTAAATACCATTCGTGTTAGAATATGGCATCAACCTAAAGATAAACACAGTGGTTTGGATGAAGTAAAATCTTTTGCCAAAAGAATTAAAGCGAAAAATTTGAAACTCTGGCTTTGTATTCATTATTCTGATACCTGGGCGGATCCAGGAAATCAAGAAGCACCAAAAGCTTGGTCGGGTTTACCATTAGCTATTTTTAAAGACAGTATGGTTAACTATACCAAAATGCTCATGCGTGAAATTAAACCAGAATTGGTTCAGGCAGGTAATGAAATCAATAGTGGTTTTTGTTGGGAAATTGCCCGTTTCGATAATGGAAATAATTTTTTTGAATTGTTGAATGCAGCTAATTTAGCTATCAAAGAGGTTGATCCAAATGCATTTAGAATTGTTCATTATGCAGGTACACGTGATGCAGGATACTTTTTTAATATTTTAAAATTGAAGTCGGTTGATTACGATTGGGTTGGACTATCTTATTATCCAATCTGGCATGGAAAAAGTCCGGATACTGCAGGTTTAATCATGGATCAGCTAAATGCTTTATTAAACAAGCCAGTAATGATAGCAGAAACAGCTTATCCATTTACTTTTGGTTGGAACGATTGGACAAACAATGTGGTTGGTGATAGTTCGCAATTGGTTGCAGGTTATCCTCCAACACTAAATGGTCAGAAAGATTTTCTGAATTATATCGCAGATATTAGTCAGGCAGGCGACCATAAAAAGGGCTTTTGTTATTGGGGAGCAGAATGGGTGGCTTTTGATGGACCTCAATCTAAAAATGGTTCTACTTGGGAAAACCAGGCTTTATTTGATTTTAATAATAAAGTGGTTCCAGCAATGGCAGCTTTTAGAAATAGGGGTTTGTAATTAAATTGGTTTTTATTAACCAACACATTTTGTCTTTGATCAACAAATGGATACGTTTACCATTAAAAAATTTAGAACAAAATTTCTATTGAACCTAATTCTAATTATCGGTTTAATGCCATCCTTGTGGTATATTGACTATTTGTTTTTTGTAGAAAAAATTTTAATTCTAATAAGCTTATTTGTTTTGAGTTTGTTTGTTCCTCTATATGTTAGCCAATTTGAGAATAAAAGTTTAAGAGATTCAATTAAGAGAATTTATTTATCAAGTTATATTACATTTTACCTTTTTATAATTCTAACAAGTTTTTCAAACAGTGGTGACGATAGTGTTTTTGATAGACATTTTAGTTTCAAAACAATGACACTTTATTATGCAGTTGAAGACTTTCATTTTTATGAGGAAGCCCAGGTGAAGATTAAAAAAATGGGTTTTGCTGGATTTGGGATTCAAGAATCTCTATTTTTTAGCAATGGTTGCACTGGATGTATATTACAAGAAACTAACGGCCAAGTTTATTTAGATTATCATAGAGAATGATTGATAAACTAAGTGAAATTGTGGCAGAAATGAATTTTTTGTATAAGGACTGGGGTCTTGTTTTAGTCAATTGTGTTTCTATTTTAGTGTCATTTTGCTTTCTCATTTTCTCAATTGAACGCAAGCCTGTAAAAGTTAATTGTCATCTTAATTAGATATTATTAGCAACATCCAAATACATCAATATAAAACAAAAAATCCCCTTCGTGAAACAACACAAAGGGGATTTTTTTATAGTTCAATTTGTATTAAACGTTTTCTTCTTTTTTCTTCTTCATAAAACCAAGTGCTATGGCAACAATTAATGCTCCGTAAAGCACTCCTGAAGATGCATAAGCAATTCTTTCACCAGTAGAAACAATACTTGGTTCAAACTTAAACTCGATATTGTGTTTTCCTGCTGGAATCGGCAATGCTCTCAAGGTATAATCTGATCTTACATGTTCAACCAGTTTACCATCGATATAAGCATTCCAGCCTTTATCGTAATAAACTTCTGAGAATACTGCCAATTGTGGTCCTGTCGTATTGCTTTCATATACCAATTTGTTTGGTTGGTATTTGGTTA
>JAIYDG010000644.1 GCA_027487625.1 Bacteroidota bacterium | reverse complement strand
ATGCAACATCCTCGAAACCACCGGAGCCTCTTGGCGCTTCCGCCACCGCATTTTACAAGATTATTTTGCCGATCAATGGGTAGAAACGGAATTTGAGACTGAGCAAAAATAGAGCGTCCGCTTTCACCAGGCCAAAACTGTTAAAAGTGAAGTCCTCAAGGCATGACTTCAAAAATCAACGATTTCAATTTCTTAAATTCTTTTCACCCCCCTCCCACTCAACCAACCCCCTGATTTCCAATCCACTACTTTAACAATCCCTTCCCAGCGGGATGTTTCAGATTTTCATCTTTATATCCTTATGCCTGTCTGTTCAAATAGGCCCTTTCACCTCTGCATTTAAGACTCTGCTTTTTATTATTGGTACGCAGGACAATTAGCATAAGTATTTACCCCGGTATTTTTGTGCTGGGGATTTTCCCAAAATTAAAAGAGAAATCAATGCTTAATCATTTTAAAAAAGAATTTGAGTATCAATTCATTCAAAAACCGATTATGAAGGCTCCTTACAATCTTCGATTATTTACAGCACTCCATTTGGTATTACTTGAGTATGGGTACATTTGCAAACCTTGTGGGCGATCCACAACATACTATGCTTTTGCTTCCTACCGTGATTTCGATCTATTTTTAGATTCAGGTTCAAGTAATCCAGAAGATTTTGGAGGGATATCACTTTTTGACATAATCATGAAGCATGAGCTATTTAAAGCAATGCCGCTTTGTAAAGATGGTGCAGTCACATTTTATACTGTAAATAACATAAATGACTAGTTGACCTTTGATTGACCACATGCCTAGTTTAAAAGTGATGATTTTCACTTTTACCCCCTAAAGCGTGACCAAACATGAGTCATGGAGTGGGTAGCCCTCCAATTGAGAGCTATTTTTGTTTTATGAAACTTTTTCTTAAAAATTGCGTACTGATCAGGATATTCCTTAATTCAAAATAATAACGTGATGACTACAAGAAAAAAACTATCCGTTACCTTGATTTTAGTAACTAGTGCCCTTTTAATTATTGGAACAATCATTGCTTATATAGGTCGTTTTGGCTTTGTCAGCTTAAATACAAGTTCCCCAACTGATTGGGGAGTATTTGGTGATTTTTTCGGGGGTTTCCTTGGTACTTTAATTAGCATAATTAGTTTGATAGTGTTGGTGCGACTAACCAACTACGTTTCAGATCAGGACAATAACACAGCTCTCAATCAATTCAGATTTGATTTTTATCTCAAACTGATAGAGGCGATTGATAGGCTTGACCCAAGCTCTTTCTCATTGGATGAAATTAATAAAATGTTTGTTGCGGTAAGCGGTGCGATGAGTTTCTCATTCCTATTCAAAGATGTCAAAAAGGACTATGAGTTAAAGGCTGCGGTGTTAATCAAGATCGCTAAAGAAATGCACAATGATGCCGAAAACCAATTGGTTTTCAGTGGCTTTGGTACAAGTATCACAGATAGCTTAACAGCTAATCCAGATTTAGTAAGCCAATACAATCAAGCAAAATCAGATTTTCTATTACTAATTCAATCAACCATGGTTAGGTAGTAACTAAGCTGTAACAAGTGTATTTTTGCTATTTTATCGTTTTAAAACTATCGGTTTTGAAAATTATTTTCAACCACAATTGCAACAATATATTTATAATGTTATTCCACAACAACTTATAAATCAGTCTCCTTCCCAGCGGGATCACCACTTAAAAAAAGCCATAATTGGACGGTAACGTTTGATTGTGGCTTTTTTGTTTTTGGGCTCCATCCAACTCAAATCCCAATTTTATTTTTCAACAAAAATGTTGATCATTTCAAAAGAATCAATAATTTAGAGGACTAAAAACCGGCAAAAGCAATATTTATACCCTTTTTTTTTTTTTTTTAAACCTTAAAAAGAAAAAGCAATGGAAATTATGCAGCTCGAATACAAAAACTGGCTCTCTGATCTAAAATCCAAGATAAGGTCAGTGCAGGCCAAAGCAGCAGTAGCAGCAAATACTGCACTGATTGCTTTTTATTGGGAGTTGGGTAAAATGATTACAGAAAAAGAGTACAACTGGGGCGACAAATTGATTGAGCAGTTGGCCAAAGACCTGAAAGAAGAGTTTCCCGACATGAAAGGTTTTTCAAGGAGCAACCTTTCCTATGCAAAACAATTTTACAAGTTTTATCAAACGCTAATTGTCCAACAGCCTGTTGGACAATTACAATCTCCAGAAAACCAATTTATTGAATCACCACAACAACTGGCCACAAAAATCCCCTGGGGCCACAATATTCTGATTTTTAGCAAGTCAAAAGACGTTGAGGAAGCGTATTTTTACATTAGGGCAACCCTCGAAAACGGCTGGAGCAGGGATATCCTAGCCCTTCAATTGAAATCACAGCTATACGCAAGACAAGGCAAGGCCATCAGTAATTTCAGGGAAACCTTACCGGACCCACTATCAGATTTAGCGCAACAAACGTTGAAGGACCCCTATATTTTTGATTTTTTGACCATGACCAAGCCTTATCACGAAAAGGACATCGAAAGGCAGCTGGTCACGCACATTACAAAATTCTTATTGGAATTGGGTAAAGGTTTTGCATTTGTAGGGCAGCAATACCATTTGCAAGTTGGAGAAACTGATTATTACATCGATTTGTTATTCTACCATATCAAACTAAAGTGTTATGTGGTAATTGAACTAAAAAACACTAAGTTTATGCCTGAATATGCCGGCAAACTCAATTTTTACCTGTCGGCAGTAGACAGTTTGGTGAAATCTGAAGCCGACCAGCCGACCATCGGTATTTTGTTGTGTAGAGACAAAAACAACTTCGAAACCGAGTTTGCCCTACGTGACATCAATAAACCAATGGGAGTAAGCGAGTTTCAACTGACTGAAATTTTGCCAGATGAATTGAAATCCAGTTTGCCCAGCATTGAAGAAATTGAAAACGAACTCAAGAAATTAAGCTAAGCCGTTCCAGACAGTAAAATGTAATGGTCACGACCCCGCCCAGCCCAATAATTTTTGAGCAAATTATCCCGGCTTATGCCCAAAAATAATTCCACAAATAAGCTTTTTTAATTTAAAAATTTCGTAAATTGAGAATACCCTGATCATCCGACCACCTGGAAGAAATTTTTCCTCCAAGCACATTAAAAAATGTGGTCATGT
>JAIYDG010000320.1 GCA_027487625.1 Bacteroidota bacterium | reverse complement strand
CTTTTTTTTTTTTTTTTTTTTAAAGTTATTATTCTTTTTCTACTTTTAACTTTTACTAAATTTGGGGGAGCTTACAGAATTAGTTTCAATTACTGCAAATCTCCTTTGTAAAAATAAATTTTGACCTAATAATCCATTCGAAGGAAAGTTGATTTGTTGATTCAATTTTGGATTTTAGCCTTCTAAAATTTAGCCCTAAATAATCAGATTTTATCAAAAAAAGAACAAGTTTTGGCCTACTACAAAGACTTTTTACATTGATAATTAAGACTTTATGAAATGAGAAATATTTTCCACTTTCAGTAAATTTAGTGTAAAATTAAAGTAGAATTTTAAATGAAGTTTTATTAATTAGGATTCTATTAATCAGATAATCAATGTTATATACCTGTATAATACTAACTGCTATGTTATTTTTTATAGATTTTGTTAAAATAATTCCTCAAGCAGAAAAGCGACATTTTTTCTCTAAAATATGGCGTATTTTTATAATGATGTAGTATTGATGTGTAAAAATTTATTGTAAATCAACACTTTAAGAATTTGTGATGTAGTATTGATTGGGTAAAATTAGTCGATTGATGTGCAAAGTATCTTATAATTGTGTTATCAAATCATCCCTCAAAAACAAACTAATCAAATGAAAGAAAAATTTGCAATCTTGTCTCTTGGCATTTTATTAGGATTTAGTCCTAATGAAACTAAGGCGCAAAATTCCCCAACACAAGGGAAATTAGCTGACACAACCCGGCTTACGGAAGTGGTGGTTGTAGGTTACGGAAGCAGAAAAATTACCAAAGTATCAGGTGCAATTTCGTCGATAAAGGCGATTGAAATTGAAAAACTACAGCCAGTAAGGGTAGAAGACGCGCTTCAAGGACGTGCTTCAGGTGTGTCTATTATTAACGGTGGTTCTCCTGGATCTAAGCCAACTGTATTTGTTCGTGGTATTCCTTCATTTTCTGGAACAGATCCTCTTGTAATCATTGATGGTGTTCCTCAAACACTTACAGACTTTAATTCAATTAATGGTTCTGATATTGAATCAATAAATGTATTAAAAGATGCTGCAACTACTTCTATTTATGGTGTTAAAGGTGGAAATGGAGTAATTGTAGTAACAACTAAATCAGGAAGAAGAAACCAAAAAACTGATATTGGTTTTAGCAGTTATTATGGTGTTCAAGAAGTTATAAATAAAGTTGGTGTATTAAATGCATCAGAATATGCGGCTATGGTTAACGAAGGTAGCACAGTTGCAGGTGGTGGTTTAATATTTAATGACATCACCAATTTGGGTAAAGGTGTTAACTGGCAAGATGAAGTTTTCAAAAGAGCTGCAATTCAATCACATAACATCACAGCAAGAGGTGGTAGCGATAAAATGACCTATTTCTTATCTGCAGGTGCATTATCACAAGGTGGAATTGTTGGTGGAAACGATAAATCGAATTTCACCAGAGGAAACATGACAGCCAATTTAACTTTTGATATCACAAATAGATTAAAATTCATTTTAAATACTACAGGCGTTGTGCTTGATAGTAAGGGTGTTCCAGAAAACTCATTCAATAGTGTTTTGGGTAATGCCATTAACTTCGACCCAACTGTTCCTAAATATAATACAACAAATACTGTAGGTACTTATGGTTACAGTAATTTATTACTTTCTGAAGTTTTTAATCCATTAACTAGATTGGATAATACTTACAATAAAAACAATGGAACTAAATTGTATGGTAAATTTGAGTTACAATATGAAGTTATCAAAAACTTAAAATTGAGTAGCCGTTATGGTTATACAAAATATGATGGTTTATCTAAAAACTTCACACCATTAGTATTTTATGGTCCAAACAATGTTGATAATACTATGAACGCTGATGGTTCAACAGTAATTGGCAAAAACAACAGAGTTTCTCATGAAAAAACTAGTAATTTCAACTATACATGGGAAACCTTTGCGAATTATGATTTTAAATTAAAGGAAGATCATAGCTTCGAAACAGTAGTAGGATTTGCATTATCAAAGAATACAGGAAATGCAGCTGGTGCTTCTCGCCAAGATGTACCTTTTAACTCTTGGGATTTTGCTGATTTTACAGCAGCAACTGGTACAAATACTGCAACTAATCCAACAGCTCTTGATGGATATTACTACCAATATTTCAGAAGAAATTTATCGTCATTTGCTCGAGTGAACTACGATTATAACGATAAATACTTAGCATCTGCTACTATCAGAAGAGATGGATCTTTTGCTTTTGGTGTCGATAATAAATATGCAAACTTCTATTCAGGTTCATTAGGCTGGGTAGTTTCAAAAGAAGATTTCTTCAAATCTGAGTTTGTAAACAACTTAAAAATCAGAGGTAGTTATGGTGCAATTGGAAACGAAAATGTAAATCCACAATTTGTTGGAATTATAGTTGGTGGTCCAAGTTATGGTCCTACTGGAAATAGTAATGGTTATACATTTGGTGATGTATTTTATCCGGGTTCAACAGTAGGTTCTGCTGCAAATCCTGCTTTAAGATGGGAAAAACAAATTCAATCAAACATTGGATTTGATTTGATTTTCCATAAATACAAATTCTCTTTAACAGCTGATTTCTTCACAAAAGAAGTTGATGGATTATTGTTTACTCCTTCTGCATCATTTTACTTAGGAACTGTTCCAATTCCAACTGCAAATATTGGATCTACCAGAAGTTCAGGTATAGATATTACATTCTCTTACCATGAAACAATTGCTAAAAAGGTTAAAATGAGCAATTCAATCACAGTTACATCGGCTAGAAACGAAGTTACAGCTACTAATACAGATGGAACTGCAAAGATTTTTGGTGGATATTATTTCAACGGACAATCACAAAGCGTTACTGTATTTGAAAAAGGTTTTTCTCCAGGTTATTTTTATGGATTTAAAACTGATGGTTTATTCCAAAATGAAGGTGAAATTGCTGCACATGCAACTCAAACCGGCGCAAAACCTGGTGATATCAGATTTGTTGACGTAAATGGAGATGGTATTATTAATGCTGATGATAGAACTGAAATTGGTAATCCATTCCCAGATTTTACATTAGGTTGGAATTTAACTTTAGAATATGGAAAGTTTGATTTGTCTGCATTTACATATGCATCTGTTGGAAACGATATTTACAGAGCTTATGAGCGTAATGCAAACTTTACTAATAAAGACAGAAGAATTTTAGCTAGATGGACAGGTGAAGGTTCTACTAACGATGCAGAAAATCCTAGATATTCATTTGTTGATGCTAATAACAACGCAAGAGTATCAGACAGATACGTTGAAGATGGTTCATTCATAAAACTAAAAAACTTACAAATTGGTTATACATTACCAAACATATTGAAGAAAAGAAACTTCAATAAATTAAGAGTTTATGTTCAAATCAAAAATGCATTCATTATCACCAAATATTCTGGTTTCGATCCTGAAATCGCGGGTGGTGTATTGGATACAGGTATTGATAGAGGATCATATCCACAAGCACGCATTTATTCTTTCGGTGTAGATGTTAAATTTTAATCAAATCACTAAATCATACTAAAATGAAAAGAATTTTATCAAGTATCTTGATGTTGACATTGGTGATAAGTTTATTGTCATCATGTAAAAAATGGGTTGAATACAGTCCCCGTGAAGATTTCAGACAAACAGAATTAGATTATTTAAGATCCGAAAACGATTACAGAACCATGGCAGTGAGTGTTTACACTCCATTACAGTGGTTAAACCAATCTGTAGTTGTTGGCGAAATTGCTTCCGATAACGCAGTAAGTGGTGGTGAAAATGCATCAGATGTAATTTCATTACAACAAATCGACGATTATACTCATACGCCAATTAATTCTACATTAACAGAATTATGGCAATCGGCTTATGAAGGAATTAATCGTGCGAATTACCTTCATCAATATAAAAACCAAAATCCTTCGGGAACTGTAGTTTCATTTGCTGGTAAAGAAGCATTATTTGGTGAAATCTATTTTTTAAGAGCATACTACTATTTCCATTTGGTTAGGTTTTTTGGTGATGTTCCTTTGTTTGTAGATGGTCGTTTAAGTTTAGCTGATTCAAAAACTTTAAAAAGAAGCTCTAAAGCTGATGTTTACAGACAAATTGAAGCAGATTTACAAGCTGCAATTACTGTTTTACCGGCATTCCAAACTCAAAGTGGTAGAGTAACTAAACATGCTGCAGAAGCATTGTTAGGTAAGGTTTATTTATACCAAGAAAAATATACTGAAGCTGCTGCTATGTTAGAAAATGTTGTAAGTTCAAACTCTTATACTTTAGTTCCTAACTTTGCTAGTATGTTCCTTTCGAGTGGCGAAAACGGACCAGAATCGGTTTTTGAAATTCAATATTCAAATGCTACACCTTATTACAATTGGGGTGCAGTTAACAGAGGTCAGGGAAATTATGCCGTGCAACAATGTGGTGTTAGAGGTTTAAATGGTTCTGATTCTATGCCATATGCAGCAGGTTGGAGCACAAATTTACCAACAACTGATTTAGCTAATGCTTACCAAGCTGGCGACCAAAGAAAGAATGCAACTATTTTAGATATTGAAGCTTATAAAGCTGCTCATCCAACTTATAATATTACTTATCAGGTTGCTCCATACAAAAACACAGGTTTATATAACCAAAAGTTTTTACCTAGAAAAGGACAAACTTCAGGTCAAGTTGAGTTGAATTATTTAAATAACTACAGAACTATCAGATATGCTGATGTATTGTTGATGGCTGCTGAAGCAAATGCAAAAGCACCTGCTGCTAATGAAGCAAAAGCTAAAGAATATTTAAACTTGGTTAGAAAACGTGCTTTTGGTGATGATAACCACGATATTTCTGCAAGTGGAGCTGCTCTACAACAAGCAATTCTTGATGAAAGAAGATTAGAATTAGCAATGGAAGGCGAACGCTTTTTTGATTTAGTTAGAACAAAAAATGCAGCAGCAAAAATCCCTGGTTTTGTAACAGGTAAACATGAGGTTTTCCCAATTCCTTTGGATGAGGTTGTAATTTCAGGTTTAAGTCAAAATCCAGGTTATTAATCATTAATTAAAATTAACAAAATGAAATTAACCAAATATATAAGTGGCGTATTTGCCATAATGGTTTTAATGATGGCTTGTAAAAAAGATAAATCAGATGGTTTAGATTTTATAAATTCAGCATCAGCACCAAAAAATCTTTCGATGGTATTTGATATTACCCAAGACAATACGGGTAAAGTAAATGTTCTTCCTACAGGTGAAGGTGTTTCTTATTATGAAATATATTTTAGAGATACTACAACTGTTCCAACCAAAGTTTTACCTGGAAAAAGTGCTTCACATAATTTTGGTGAAGGTTTATATAATGTGAAATTAAAAGCATTCTCTGCTTCAGGAAAATCAACTGAATTCACCAAAGAGTTAACAGTAAACTTCAAAGCTCCAGAAAGCCTAGATTTAGTTGTTACTAAAGATCCGGAAAACAACTTTAAAGTAAAAGTTTCAGCAACTGCATTGTATGAAACTAGCTTCAAAATCTATTTTGGTGATGTAACAAACGAAGACCCAATTACATTTAATGAAGGTCAAACTGTTGAACATACTTATTCAAAAGTTGGTACATACAAAATGAAATTAGTTGCTGTTAGTGGCGGTGCTGCAACAACTGAACTCGAAAAAGATGTGAAAATTGAAGATCCTTTGGTTCTTCCTTTAACATTTGAATCACCAACTTTAAGTTATGAATTTACTGGTTTTGATGGTGGAGCAGTTACTATTATCGACAATCCAAATAAATCTGGTTTAAATACAAGTAACAAGGTTGGTAAAATGATAAAAAGTGCTGGTCAGCCTTGGGGTGGAAGTTTCATCAATATGGGTTCAAGCATGAATTTTACTGATAATAAAATCTTCAAAATGAAGGTTTTCTCTCCACGTGTTGGCGCTAAAGTTTTACTTAAAGTAGAAAACCAAACTACAACTAGTACTAATTTTGAAAAAGAAGTTGTTACAACTGTTGCTAATGGCTGGGAAGAGTTAGTTTTTGATTATAGTGCAATTGATGCAACTAAAGAATATAACAGAATAGTTTTGATTTTTGAACTTGGAACAAATGGCGATGGTTCAGCAAATTTCACTTTCTTATTTGATGATATCAGTTTGGTAAAATCTTTAGGAACTGAATTACCATTAACTTTTGATGTTGCAGGTGTTGATTATACTTTCACTAATTTCGATGGTGGAAATGTAACAATTATAGATAATCCTTTTGTTGGACCTGCAAATCCAAGTGCAAAGGTTGCTAAAATGGTTAAAGGTGCTGGTCAACCTTGGGGTGGCTCAGTATTAACATTGAGTGCTCCAATTAACTTTAGCAGCAGCAAAACCTTCAAAATGAAAGTTTATTCACCAAGAGTAGGAGCAAAAGTTTTATTAAAAGTTGAAAATGCTACAGATGGTGGAATTAATTTTGAAAAGGAAGTTGTTACTACTGTAGCAAACGGATGGGAAGATTTAACTTTCGATTATTCAGCTATCAATACTGCTAATTCATATTCAAAAGTGGTTGTCATTTTTGATTTAGGAACACAAGGTGATGGTTCCGCAAACTTTACATTCCATTTCGATGATATCCGTCTTAATTAATCAGATTAAAATGAATCCAATAAAATTAACAGCAAGTATTTTGTTATCAGGAGTGATGTTCCTGAGCGCTTGCAAAAAGGAAAAATATACATTCGGAGATATTAAAACTCCTGAATCTCTTGATTTGAGTTTAACAGTGGCTGGCGTTTCTTCAACTCAACCTGATGGTGATGGAAGTGGAAGCGTAGATTTCAAAGTAACTGCCGCAAACGCATTAACTTATCACATCGATTTTGGTGATGGTACTACAAAAGAAGTTCCTTCGGGAATTATAAAGTATAAATACAGAAGTCCAGGTACAAAAACTTACCAAGTTGTAGTAAATGCAATTGGAAAAGGTGGAGTGATGAGCACTGTAACTAAATCAGTTAGTGTATTTGTAGCATTTGATATTCCTCCTGCCATCATTGAATTTTTAACTAAAGGTACATCAAGAACTTGGGTAACTGCGAAAGACCAACCTGGTCATTTTGGTGTAGGACCAACAACCGATTTTTCACCAATTTACTACGCAGCAACTCCAAATTCAAGAGAAGCTTGTGCATATGATGATGAGATTACTTTCACAAAAGAAGGTGCAAGCAATATTTCTATGGATGTAGCAAATAAAGGTGAGTCATTTTCTATTGAAGCAGCAACAGCATTTTATGGCTTTAGTGGGAAAGACGGTTGTTATGCTATTACAGGAGGCAAAAAGAATCTTGCTTTTATGGATGCTAGCACTGGTTCTACAAGTTCTAATTCAACCCAAATTCAATTTATTGTTCCTGGCAATGGAATCATTAACTTTGGAACTGGCGCAACTGAATATGAAATTCTTTCTATTTCTGATACTGAAATTCATTTAAGAAGCGTTGGCGTAACAGGATTAGCCTGGTACATGAAATTAACACCAAAACCATAATATGAAAATTCAAAGAATTCTAATTGTATTATTAATTACTGTTTTTATCTCTTGCAGTAAAGCTCAATCGCCAACACCTGAAGATGTTGCTCCTAGTGAATTAACGATTAAAGCGACTCCAAGCACTGACAATAGCGGTAATGTTTCATTTGAAGCAAAAGCAACAAATGCAGTTGATTATGAATTTGATTTTGGTAATGGAGTTTACAAATCAGTAGCAACTGGAATTATTACCTATAAATACACTAAAAGTGGAACCTATACTGTAAAAGTAATTGCTAAAAGTGCTGGTGGCAAATTGGCATCTTTAACTACAAAAGTTACAGTTGAAGTAGGTGGATTGGCATTGGTTTGGTCTGATGAATTTAATACTGCTGGTTCACCCGATCCTTCTAAATGGGGTTATGATATTGGAACTGGTTCAGGTGGCTGGGGAAACCAAGAAGCACAATATTATACAAGTCGTACTGATAATGTTGTTGTTTCTAATGGTACACTAAAAATTACTGCAAAAGCAGAAAATTTCAGTGGCAGCAATTATACATCAGCGAGAATGTTAACCAAAGGCAAATTCTCATTTCAATATGGTAAAGTTGAGGTTCGTGCAAAACTTCCTGAAGGTGGCGGAACTTGGCCTGCAATTTGGGCTTTAGGTGAAGACATTAATACAGTTGGTTGGCCAGCTTGTGGTGAAATTGATATCATGGAACACTTGGGTAATAGTTTAAATAAAATCTATTTCACATTACATTACCCTGGTCATAGTGGAGGAAATGCAACTGGTTCACACGCAATGATTCCTAATGTAACAAATGAGTTTAAAGTTTATTCAATTGAATGGACAGCTCAATCGATTGTGTTTTTTGTTGATGGAGTGAAGTATTATACATTCCCAAACAACTCATCAGTACCTTATAATAAGAAGTTTTTCTTAATTATGAATATTGCTATGGGTGGTACATTTGGAGGTGCTATTGATCCAGCTTTCAAATCTGGAACAATGGAAATTGATTATGTAAGAGTTTATCAATAAACGATTATAATTCTAAAACTAAAAAGAGCGGCTTGAATATTTCGGGCCGCTCTTTTTGTTATTATATTTTTTTAATCGGAACTTATAAATTTAGTTGATAGGAGGTACTTCTTCCACCACCGCTTTGTAAGAACCATCCAAGTTCTTTGGCTTCTTGCAAATCTCTTGTGGAGGTGGCTTTTGAAGCTTTTGTTATTCCCATGTATTTAGCAGTATTCATTCCTCCTTCGAAACCTTCAGGACCTTCTTCAAACATTCTATTTACAGCTTTTAATTGGCGATTATTTAATAAATGATTATAAGCTTTAAAGAACTGTGACTTTTTAACAGTAAACTTCACTTCCTCTTTTGCAAGTTCTTGTGCTTTTAATACCATTGAGTTAAAGTACTTCAACCATTTACTTACTTCATTTGATGTTTGTGCTTTTTGTAAAGATTGGTAATATGCTTTTTTATCAGATTCTATTGCAGCAGATAAGCTAAATAAAACTGGTGAACCAAGTCCTTGTGAAAGTGCTTTTTCGGCCAAAACTCTTCCTATTCTGCCATTTCCATCTTCAAATGGATGTAAACTTTCAAAGTATAAATGAGTTAATGCAGCACGTAAAACAGGATTACTTATTTCGTTTTCAGTTTCATTGAACCAACTAATAAATCTAGACATTTCAAGAGGTATTGCAATACTTGGTGGTGCTTCAAAATGGACTTTTATTTTGCCCATTGCACCCGATATAACTTGCATAGGCTCAGTATGGTTTCTATATCCTCCGATTAAAACATCATTAGATCCTAACATAAGTTTTTTATGCCAGCGAAACAACATTTCCTCACTTAAAGGTGATTTAAATGTTTTACGGACATCAACCATAAGTTCAGCAACTCCTTCTGCTTTTTTGTCTTTTAATTTTTCACTGGAATGAAGTATTCCTAGTTTCTTTTTTATTGAAGACAAAACATCTTTTTTTGAAAGCACTTCTCCTTCTATTATTGAGGTTTTTAAAGCTTCTTTCATCATTAACTTTATTAATGATTCTAATTGCTCTTCATCAGATAATCCATCTTGAAAACCTTTTAAATAGCCCGTATTTGCTGAAAATAACTGCAATACTTCTTCGGCCAACTCCTTGTTGTACTTAAATTGAAGCCAATCATCTTGTTGCCAATTATATGGTTTTAACATCTTTCTATTCTTAAACCCAGAATATGCATTAGATTTTCTATTACTGGTCAAAATACCTTTGAAATTGGACGTAAACTCAGTTTCCCTCATGCACCATACTAGTTCAGTATGCTTTACTCACGAAACTGCCAATTTCTTTGGTCTTTTGCCCCTCATTACGAATTCCAATGCATAATCTAGGTTAAATCAAAAATAAAAAAAATGAGCCGAATAAAAAAATTATTCGGCTCATTTTTAATCATTTTGTGAGCCGATTAATTAAATTATTCGGCTCATAAATGTTTGATATAAATTATTTTGTCATCTTAAACACTGCTATTTCATTGGTATCAAGCGTGAAGTTGATTGCTTTATTAAATTGAATTTTATTTGATTTAACTTTACTTAGAAATTGAATATTTTTAGCACTTGCAATTGTTTTGAACTCTTCTGCATTTAAGCTGATTTCACCCTTGTTGAATTCAGGATTCAATAAAAATAAATACACTTCTTTTTTGTTGTTTTCTGTCATTACAAAATGAAGTCCAGATTTTGTTTTAAACTCATAAGGACTTATTGGATGAGTTTGATACACAGCTTCCTGATTTACTTTCATCCATTCTCCGAATTCAGCTAATCTTACATATGCTAAACTATCCCAATCACCATTTGGACCAGGAGCAATGTTTAGCAAATAATTGCCACCTCTTGAAATAATAAGTGCAAGGTTCTTAGCAATTTGTTTACTCGTTTTGTATTGATCGTTTTTTACATAACTCCAGCTATTCCCCATGGTCATGCAGGTTTCCCAAGGGTAGGGAAGTGGCTTATCTGGAATTTGTTGCTCTGGTGTAAGGTAGTTTTGGTTAGGACCTTCAACTGCTCTATCAACTACAATTAAACCCGGTTGTTTTTTTCTTCCTTCCATTGCAATACTATCCATATTGATGTCTTGGTGGACTGGTTTGTAGCCCCATCTTGGAGAAGTTTCTGTCATGGGCTGAACCCAACCTCCATCAAGCCATAAAATATCGACTTTACCGTAATCACTCAATAATTCATTGATTTGATTTTGAGTGAAACGTTTGTAAGCATTCCATTTTTCAGGATATTTATTTAAATCATAATTGGGATTTCTATCATACGGTGGAAATTTAGGATCCCAATAATCTTTGTTGTGCCAATCGGGTTTAGAGAAGTAAGCGCCAACCCATAAACCTTCTTTTCTAAAAGCATTAAAGATTTCTTTTGTCACATTGGCTTTTGGATTGGCATGAAATGGTGTTTCTTTTCCAGTGATTTTATAATCTGTGAATTTAGAATCGAACATGCAAAAACCATCATGATGTTTGGTGGTAAAAACCATATATTTCATACCAGCATTTTTCGCAGCAAAAGCCCATTTTTCTGGTTGAAAGTTTGTTGGATTAAAAGTTTTTTGTAAGCCTTCGTATGATTTTACATATTCAAAATAATTATTGGCATAAGGACCTCTTCTTTCGCACCAGCCTTCATCTTCAGGACAAATACTCCAGCTTTCAACAACACCCCATTGGCTATATGGACCCCAATGCATCAATAATCCGAATTTGTAATCCTGCCACTGATTTAGCTTTTTCACAACAAGCGAATCCTTACTGGGATAATACTTCTGCTGACTATGATCTTGTGCAAAAGCTGATAAACACATCAGCATAAAAAAAGAAAGAATTGTATTTTTCATTAGTAAACTTCTATTTCATCTATAAACATCCAAGCATCACCATTAACGCCTCTCCAGGCTGGCATTTTGCCTAATTTATTGATTTTAATTTTTAAGTATCTGGTTTGAATTGGAACTTGGAACTCTGCTTTTAATTCATGAATTCCAACAGGAAGTTTTAATCCCTTTTGAGAATTTT
>JAIYDG010000598.1 GCA_027487625.1 Bacteroidota bacterium | reverse complement strand
TCCGCGAAGGAGTTTTAGATTTTTATGTGTTTAGTAATTTGGATGAGGTACGAGATGCTGCTGATGAATGGGTAAAGGACTATAATAATACTAGACCACACGACTCTCTGGATGGACTATCACCAATTCAATACCGAATAAAAAATGATAATAATTCACTCTTCTTCAAGGCTGAGTTCCACTCCGGCTAAGCCTCCGTTCCACTCAGCCTTGAAGAAGAGATAACATAAATGTATAAGAATAATTATATTTTTGAAGTGTACTAAAAAAGGGAAGCCTACAGAACCTATATCAATTTAAATATGAAACAGATTAAATTACTTTATATAACACTTGCTTCTTTTATTTTTTCAATTAATAATGGCTTCTCTCAAGATTCTATTTATATTAAGAATGAAAGAATTAATTCATTAATACTTAAAAATTTCATATCCTACCAAACATATAGAATCTTGCAATCACAAGCAGATTTGATTGAAACTGGCCAAGTAAAAAGAATGGATTTTGGAAGACATTTATTAGATACACATCAATTTTATGCAATAAGAGTTAAAAAGGTAGATAGTTTGGCATTCAAATTAGAGAATTATAAGATTTTTCAACTAAGTAATTTCAATAGGATTTATACAAAAATGTTTGACGAAAGTTCAATAAAATACTTTCATAACAATATCGGAATGTCTGGAGGAAATATTATTTTCAAGTTTAATCAATCAATGAATTTAGGATTGATTGCATATAATCAAAAAGAGCAAGATGTAATTTTTATATCTGGACCATTTTTTACTGAAAAAATAATTAAATATTACATCAAAAACCTAGATGACCTAATATTCTCCAATGTGAAAACATTCATAGAATTACAATATTATAATTACCAGCCAAAGGATATTATTTTAGATAGAAAAAATTTATGTGTAAGCTTTTATTCAGCTTCAGTAAAAAAAACATTTAAAGTTGTTTTCAAACAAATGCCAGATAGTTCTATTATTGATGAATTATTGAATCAATAAACAATGAATTAGGCCTTTGTTATTTTTCAGGTTGGTTTAATTTAAAACATTTATTTGGATTATAAATTGGTTTAAACACAGTAACAATCTAGCCCCTAAACAATTCCATTCTCCTCTTGTTAATAATGCTTTTAAACCAAGCGTATTTTTGTTGGAATTTAGTTTAATTGCCTTATTTAGAGTTGTTTACTTAAGTGTGAGGTTTTCTCAGGCAACTAAACTCAATTCCTTTGTCTATACTATGCCTAAGTAATGAAATTAGCATTCAATGAAAAAGATATAATAGAAGGTTGTATTCGCGGACGATCAGATAGTCAGCGGGTATTTTTTCAGTATTTTTATTCTGGAATGTTGGCTTTATGCAAAAGGTATGCTGCCAATGAAGACGAGGCAAAGGATTTACTGCAAGAGGGATTTATCAAGGTTTTTGATAACCTTCCTAAATTCAGGGGAGAAAGTTCCCTTAAAACTTGGGTAAGTCGGGTAATGGTGAACAATGCACTTAATTACATCAAAAAAAATAACAAAATACAGTTTGTTTCATTTGATTCAAGCTCTGATTTGGATTTTGCTGATGATGCAGAATATGTAGAGGATCTTGAAGTCATTCATCCTGAAATGTTAATTGAATTAATTCAGGGATTACCTGCAGGGTACAGAGCAATTGTTAACCTTTATGCAGTAGAAGGTTTTACACACAAACAAATAGCAGAGGCATTAGGAATTGCTGAAGGTACCAGCAAATCACAATTGGCCAAAGCAAGAATTTTTCTTAAAAAATCTATTGATAAAATCAAAGTTCATGCAGATGCAAGAGGATGATAAAATATTTAAGGTTCTGGGTGATAAACTCAGGAACTATGAAGCAGGGGAGGCTTCTGATGCCGATTGGGAGGCATTTCAGGCTGTTTATCCTGCCAAAAAAGAAAAGAAAAGAGCCTTTATTTGGTTCTTATTCCCTTTATTGGGTATCAGTTTAAGCTTGCTTGCCTGGTTTACCTATAACTATACTTTCGAGAATAAGAAAACTCAAACTGCTCAAAACAAACCCAATTCTGTTTTGTCGTCTTCTGATCTTGAAAAAACGCCTTTAACTGCAGATTCTAAACCTGAAGTTTTATCCGCTGATTCCAAATCTGAGCTATCGGAGCTTTCTTCCAATAGCAAACCAACTTCACAAAAATTGAATAATAACAATTTGTTAAATTCAAATAAAAGTAAAAAAGTAAGGAGCTATAACCAGAAAAAATCAAATGATGGAAATCAAATTGAAAATAAAATAGAATCAAACTTTACAGGCAATTCCAGCAAAACAATCAACAATACAAAAGACCCTTTAGTCGAAGAAAACAAAAATATTATCACCCCAAACAAAGAAAAAAATGATTTAACATCAATCAATCCTATTGTTGAACCTAAGAAAGATTTAGAACCTAAGCCGGCTGCTAATACTACACCAGATCAAAGAAAAACAGAAGCAGAAATAAAAAATCAGATTAGCTTAAATCAAACTTCAAAGAATCATGGGAAAGAAATTGATTTGTCGGAAATAAAATCTGATGTTAAAGAAAACAATCTTAATGCAAATGATACTGCTGTAAAACCTATTTCCGAAAAACAAAATAATGGTGATTCATCTTTAATCAGCCAAGTAAAAACCAAACAAAAATTGAATGTAAATTTATTGATGAAACATATCGATTTAAATGCGATGCTTGCTCCGGGTATGAGTATTTACAATCAGAGTTTGGATGCTGCTAATTTAGCAGGATTGGGTTTGGGTTTGGCTTTTGGTATTAATAAACATTGGTATGTTGGAACAGGTGTAAATTATATGTATGCAAATACTCAATCGAAAATAAAAAAGGAAGTGCCTCATGAATATTCAAGTATTTCTAAAATTGATACTACTTTAAAATATGATTTTAGTTCATCAATGATTGTGATGGATATGGATACCCATTACCAAAAACATGTTGGAACCAAGATAGATGAATTGTCAATTGTCAGAAAATCGCAAGTTTTGAGTATTCCAATCATTTTTGGATATTCAATAGGCAACCAAAAAACAGAATTGAGTCTATTCAGTGGAGTTCAGAATGATTGGCTTGTTGAAGAGTATACAACAAACAATTTGGCTACAAAAGCAACTGAAACATTTACAAACCAAAAACTACTTGCGGCGCCGCTTGTAGGTTTTGGCTTCAGTAGAAAGTTTTATGCAAATTGGGCTTTGAATTTGGGAATGGACTACAGGCATTACCTGAGCAGTAGTTTAGATAAAAAAGATTATTGGCGTGTACAAGCCGGTATCAGGTATCATTTAAAATAAAAACAAAAAAAATGAACACAAAAACTATTACCAATCAAATGAAATTTTTCGTCTGGCTGTTTGTACTCGCTAATATATTTAGCTTTCAATCAAAAGCCCAATTATGTAATCCTGAATTCGATGTTTATAAATCTGGATTATATATCGAATTTTTTAACAAAACCGCTAACCAAATACCGGGTATTGGCTGGTACAACTGGGATTTCGGAGATGGAACCCATGCTGAATTTTCTACTGAAAAAACTGTTTGGCATTACTACCAGAATCCAGGTACTTATACTGTTTGTTTAACTGACTCTTTTTGCTCAGGTAATAACAGAACAAGCTGTCAACAAATTACAATTTCTTCAACAAAAGGTATAACTGCTGCAATGAATATTATTCCTGATTCAAGTGGTTTGTATACCTTTCAAGATGTTTCTACACCACAAGGTGCAGTTTATAGAAGACTATGGAATTTTGGTGATGGACAATTGAATGATGGATTGGTTAATGAACAGCATCAATTCAAAAAACCAGGTTATTATCAAGTTTGTTTAGCTGTTTATGATACTGCGAAAAACTTTGATTATTACTGTGAGGCAATTAATGTAGTAATGAATAATTACTGCATAGCACAATTTGATTATAAGTATTTTAACGGAACTGATATTGGTTTTTTTAACCAAAGCTTTTCTACCGATCCAAATGTTTCTTATGCATGGGATTTTGGTGACAACAATACAAGTACACTAAAGAATCCAAATCATAATTATGTAAACCAAGGATTATATCAAGTAAAATTGATGTTAAATGGAACATGTAAAGACACTTTTATAAGTTATGTCCAAACTTACGATTCAACAATATGTAATGTAAGATTTACACCAACTGTTACCAATCAAAAAGTAAATTTTGTCGTATTTGATAACAACCCATCACCATTTGCCTATTATACTTTTGATTTTGGCGATGGAACACAAGATTGGGCAACAATGGGTAATACAATCAATCATACTTATCAGGATACCGGATTGTATAATGTTTGCATTACAGTTGAAGGAGGAACTTGTCCGATACCTTTGAGTTATTGCGAACAAGTTAGAATCAACTCAATGGTGCCACTTTGTGAAGTAGATTTTAAGACTTATTCAGTTGAAAATACATTGTACTTATTTGTATCAAATACAAGCTCAGGTACAACAGGTGCCAAAGAAGTATCGATAGATTGGGGTGATGGAAATTCTTATAAAGGTCCTGATAGTATTTACTTCACTCATACGTATGCTAGCCCTGGAATATATTTTGTTGGTTTGATTTATACTGTTGGCGGACAATGCGCAGATACAGCTTCTCAATTAGCTGGAGTAGGTGCCATGCAAAAACTATCTGGTAAAGTAATGGCTGGAACAGCTCCAGCAGTGAATGCAGGTGTTTTAATTTACGCTTATGAGCCAGTTACTGGAACTCTGAATTTGTATAATTATGTTATAACAAACGACTCTGGAAAATACGAGGTAGAATTGGTTCCAGGATATTATTTAGTTCAAGCAAATTTTGCTTTTGATCCTTTCCAAAACCAAAATTATATTCCAACTTATTATCCATCTGCTTTAAATTGGGATGATGCTATAGTAGTAACACTTTTAGGCCCTAGAGATGATATTGATATTCAATTAAAAACCTTTGAAGATATTGGCAGTGGATTTGGTAGTATTTCAGGAAAGGTTTACTATGGAAACGGCAACAAAAACGAAACTGGAGATATTGCTTATGGTACTCCAGTAAACAAAATGTTGGTTTATTTACTTAACGATAAAGGTAATGTAGTAACGTATACGCATAGTCATTCTGATGGAACATATAATTTCACCAATTTGCCAGAAGGTAACTATACAGTTTGGGGTGAAATGGCTGGTAGAGTTACATTAGCACCACAAGTTGGCATAGCTACAACCAATACCGATTTTAGTAAAATCGATATCATTGTAGGTAAGAATTTTGTGTCAACAGGAGTAAACGAAAACATGGATTTATTGAAACAATCGTTAATGGTTTTCCCTAATCCAGCTCAAGATAAAGTATTGGTTCAGTTTGCAAATAGAACAGCACAAATTGAAAATATTCAAATTTTTGATATCAGTGGTGCATTGGTAAAACAGTTTAATAAAGCTGAAATTGACATTGATGGCTCGGTTGATATTAACAACTTACAAAGTGGATTGTATATTATTAGAGTTGGCACCAGTGATGGTAAACAATTCAATAATAAACTACAGAAATTATAATCATAGGGGTGTGATTATAGAGTTTTATACGTTTGAAAATCCGGCTTCGGCCGGATTTTTTTTGTTTATAGAGTTTTATTTTCTAGCTCTTATTGTTGCTTATAAAACAAACTCATTACAGAGCTTTGCAAAACTTTGTTGTAAACCTTTGATTGTTGCTCCAATTTAAACTTTACAAATAGTAATCTTAAGTTTTGTTTTGCTTAATTCTCAATTTTATTGTCTAAATCGATGTTCGTTTGCTGTGCAAAGGAATAAGGAATCAAAGAGTTCAATTTTATTTTCTTCAACTCAATAATTAGTAAATACAAACAAATTGAAAACAGGATTATTAGGAGAGCAAAAACTACAAGAAAAAGGTTTTCATATTGTTTCAAACTTTGAATCGCATTTTTTTGCAGATGACTAATTATACTCACCAGCCCCATAACTGCGATATTATTTACGGCATGAATTAAAATTGTATAACCTATTGATTTAGTTTTATAATAAACCCACCCTGCAAAAATACCCATAGTTAAGGCTGCTACAATTTGAATTGGATTCAAGTGGACAAGGCCAAATAATAAACTTGAAAATGCAATTGCTTTTAATGGATTGTATGATTTTAATAATCCATTTAAGATAATTCCTCGAAATATCACCTCTTCAAATATGGGAGCTAATATACATGTAGAAATTAATGTGTATGGCATGAATTCCTGAATTACATTGGATTGATATGGAGCAGAAAACTTAAAAAAATCAATCGTGTTTAAGAGTATAATTATTGGATACCTTATGATGATTAGTAGCAATAGGGTTGTGCAAATTAGAAGAAGACTAATTTTAAAATTTGTTAGTTTAAAATTTAACTCCAGAGTACCGGCACTTTCTTTTTTCCGTTTTAGAAAGTATAAAAGCGGAATACCCATAAAAATTAAATATTGGAGTAAAACACTTATATCATCGCCTAAATAATTTTTTATTTGAGAGAAAATAAAAGAAAAGCCAATGTTAATTATAACAATTACCATAAGCATTTTCCAGCTTTCAATTATACTTGGATAATGATTTTTTATAGTAGACATTGGTTAATTATTTGTTAAAGATTAGATTAATAATTTAAAAGAAATTTTAAATTATAACTGTTTAATTTAAGTTCATTATTTTAATTTGCTATATTCAGGTGGAAGTTTACGGCCTGTTATTTTTGAATCCTGTTCAAGTGTTGGTAGGTAAATAGCTTTTCTTCTTTTGTCTACATTTTTAATATCCTCAATGTTTTCATATTCTTCCTCAGGCCATGTTCCACCATAAATTGAAAATCCAAGATTTGCAAAAAGTCGCCTTCTGTCAATTATCCAAGCATAATCATTTGGCTCAAACTCTCCTTGGTTAATTGCATTTTTCATTAAACTATCTAAATAATTGAAAGATTCCTCATTAATCATTACCATGTGTGCAATTAATGGGGTAAGGTCTGAATAATAGCCAATTATGGAATGTCCTGGGAATCCATTTTGATTTACCAGTTCTTTAAATCTTAAAAATGAAATTGAATCAATAATGCTTAAATAGGAACTGAAATTCTTATCATTTACAAAGGGTTTATTTCTTAATAATTGATCGGCTGCTAATAGCTCCCTTATAGAAATGAGGTAATCAATCTGAATAGTTTTTAAGTACAACTTCCTTAAATTTGGGTAATCATTTTTTAGTTTTATATAAAATTGTTTTTTGTTTCCTTTCAGTAAGAAATCAAAACGATTTTGTAATATTTCTAAATTCACACCATTTAAAATTCATTTTTTAATTTCATTTAATGCCTTCATCGTATCTCCAATTTCAATATAACAATCAGCACGCAATAGGAATTGGTAAGGCTTTAAATTTGAATATAATTCAGCCGAATCTAAGTATTGAATGGCTTTTTGTGGATTGTTATCATACCATTCAGATTGCGCTGCATTGTAAGTAAAATCATAGTATTTATTTAAATTTTGACTTAAAACTTGAGATTTTGATTCTTGTATCAAAATGAAATAAAGAATTATATAAAATACTATTTTCATAACTTTTTAATTTTAAATTATTCAATTATCTAATGTTTTTTCTTGGATGTATTAATTTTTAATTCTCGATTGAATTATTTTTCATGTATTCAAGATACTCTTTCGACAATTGGTAATTATATATTTTACAATCTTTCCATAATGGTAAAAGGCCTATTTCTTCTCTTCGTTTATCTACATTTTCTATATCATGAATATATGCTAAGAAGTTTTCTTTGCCTTTTCTTTCTTTCATTGAGCCATAATTTTTTAATGGAATTCCTTTGTTATCTCTATTAAAAACATAATCTACTATAGATGCGTATTCTCTGGGTTCAATTTTCCCATTGTATAAAGCTGAATCTAAAATTGTTTTATGTTCAGGTCTGTCAAAAACATGCCTTAACATGAATAGTAAATATTGGATATTATGCATTCCTATTTGATAATCATCCGGGAAATTATACTTTTTTATAATATCTAAAATTGTTGGTAAAGTATAACCCGAGTCGTATTGGAAGGCAATAGAAATAGCTAGTTTGTATTTATCTTTTATACAATCATCAAAACGAAAAGTATCAAGAAAATTTCTAAAC
>JAIYDG010000242.1 GCA_027487625.1 Bacteroidota bacterium | reverse complement strand
TAATCGTTACTGAAGTTAAATATCGAATTGTAATATTGAGGTTATTAGAAATAATAGAAGAATGTGCTCCCATCATATTTCCTAAAATATTGCTGTAGATATTCGACATTTCTATAGCTTGCCTTGTTTCAATATTTGCATCCTCAATCAGTTCTTTTTCTCTTTCTTTTGATATTTCTGGCAAGTTTAATCTTTGTAAACGTTGCATCATCAATTCATTAGCTTTTAATGAAGTACTAAAATATACAAGACTTTTTTCAAGGTAAAGTAGTTCTAGTAATTCTCTATTTCGTGTAGAGCGATGCAACATGGTTTCAATATCATTGGCTTTATTATTAATATCTTTTAGAAATTTTAGATATAATACCGATGATTTTAGGAACAATTGCATCACAAATCTTTCCTTTAAATGCGTATAAAAATTCTTGATTTTATTCTCTTTAAAAACCTGAATTACTTCAGTAGGTCTGCTACAAATCGTTATTATTAAATCACGCTTAATTACAATACCGAGAGCAATTGTTGTGTAAGGTAAATCCTCCCCTTTTGTGTTTTCAACAGGAATTCTTGAAACAATAAGCATGCAATTTTTATGACTTTCAACACGTGCATTTTCATCTGGGTCAAGTGGGTCATTAAAAACTTCAGGAGGTAATAATAAAGAAGTTGACAACATTTGAACTTCTTTTCCTGTTGGACTTACAACATTGATCCAGCAATTTTTTTCGTATTGCCCGATTTCCTCAAGCCTATTATAGGTGCTTTTGAAGTACTGGATCATGTTATTATAATTAGAAGTCTACATTTTGAATCGCAAAATAAGTCTTTAATTTCAGAGTAAATTAAATCAGATAGGAATTAAATATAATCTGTTTAAACTCACTGCTATTCAAATTTCAAAAAAATAAAATTATCATAAATTTTATGTTGGAACAGAGTCATTTAAATCCATAACTATGTTTCGTTCCCATTTTAAGAACAATAAAAATTTAGAGAAATTAAAATCAAAACCAATTTAAAATTCAATTGCAGTTAAAATTTGATAATCATGTTATATTTTCGAAGGCTTGAAAATTACAATTTATACAGACGGCTCTGCAAGAGGAAATCCAGGTAAAGGTGGGTATGGTGCGGTATTAAAATCGGGACCACATTACAAAGAATTAAGTGCAGGTTATCGCTATACAACAAATAACCGAATGGAACTTTTAGCAGTAATAATTGCATTAGAAGCAATAAAGGTTCCGGAATCACAAGTTGAGATTTTCACTGATAGCAAATATGTTTGTGAAGCCGTTGAAAAAAGATGGGTATTTGCTTGGGCCCAAAAAGGATTTAAGGACAAAAAGAATCCAGATTTATGGGTGCGTTTTCTTAAAATATACAAACAACATCATGTTAAATTCCATTGGGTAAAGGGTCATGCAGGAAATCCAATGAACGAAAGGTGTGATGTTTTAGCAACTCAAGCTGCTGATGGAAATTCACATCTAATTGATTTTGAATACGAAAAGGAGGAAAACAGCCTACTTTAATTATAATTTAAATTAGCTTTTTATTTTGTTTTTTTTGATTAATTTTATCAATCTAAATCCTATGTGGTATGCTAAACATACTTGTTCCTAACGACTACTCACCAGAAGCTAAAAATGCATTAAGGTATGCTGTTGAATTTGCAGCCCAAACCAATAGCCAAATTATATTGTATCATGCAATTCCTGAGGTGATGCCTATTAATGAAATTCCTTACGAAAATTACTATGCAGATGAAGTTGATGAAGAAAATTTATTAATGGAATCTTTTTTAAACATGGCTAAAGAAGAAAACTGGCCTTCAGTTAAATCACCTAAGATTTTAGTAAATTTTAGCAATAGAGTTTCTGATGGAATTCAAGCTGCTTTCGAAGAATTTAAAGCAGATATTGTAATCATGGGAACACATGGTGCAAGTGGCTGGAGAAAATATATTTTAGGAACAAATACCTCAAGTTTGATAGCTGAAGCAAATTTTCCAGTTTTAGCAATTCCAGCTAATTATAATTTCAAACCTATTTATCATATTGTTTACTCATCCGATTTAATAAATCTGTCTTCTGAATTAGATTTTATGGTTCCGTTTGCTAAAATCTTTCATGCAGTTCTTGATATTTTCTACTTTGATTATGCTGGTACTGAAAGCGAAAAACTAATGCTAGACGCTGAACAATATATCAGAGGTTTAAATTATCAAAACGTTAAACTAACTGTTAAAAAAGGAAATCTTGAATTAAGCATTGATGAACAATTGAGGAAAAATCTTGATGAATCAAATACACAAATAGTTACCCTATTCAAAAATAAACACAATTGGATGGATGATTTATTGCTTGGTTCAAATTCAAGAAAAATGGCGATGCAAAGTCCTATTCCAATTTTAATTTTCAAAAAAGCTTAATTAACATCTACTTTTTCAGAAATTCAAGCATCAATTTATTACAGCTATTTGATGCTTCCATTTGAACAAAATGCCCTGCTTGTGGTATAAAATGTAATTCTGAATCAGGAATTAAAGCAACCGCCTTCTTAGCAATACTTTCAGTAGTTTCAAGTGGATGAATCATTTTATTGGGAATCATTGCATCCTCTTTTCCAAAAATTACCAAAACCGGAAGTTTTAATTCAATTAAAAAAGCACCAATTTGCTCATCTAACATGGCATGAATATTTGCTCTAACCATTTTACTCCAATGTAATCCCTTGTGTTGAGGAAAATAAGATTTTAAATCATGGATAATTTTAGATGACTGTTGATGAGAATTTTTATAAAAACTATTTTGAATGGCATTTACCAAACTCGATTCATCACTAATTAAAAATGATCCCATATCCATCAATTGTTTCATCCAATTTCTTTCTAGTGAACTAAATTGTTCAAATCCACTAGGTGCCAATAAAATCAGTTTTTCAAGTAAATTCGGATACCTTAATGCAAAAATCATAGCAATATGTCCACCCATACTGTGGCCAACTAAAAAAGCTTTTTCGATTTGCAATTCTTTCATCATCAACTGAATACATTCAGCATAAAAGAATAATGAATAAGGTCTTTCTGTTGATTTTGATGACAAACCATTTCCTGGTAAATCAATAGAAATACATCGGAAATGATGTTGTAATTCTTCTGTATTTTTAGTCCATACACCATGGTAATTTGCCAAACCATGTATGAAAATCAAAACTTTATCTGATTTACCTTCGTCAGTATACGCAATTTCTATACCATGCCCAATTGATACTTTTTCTAAAGTTTTCATTACTTGCGAGTATAAGTTATTTGATTTGCTTGACCACTGAAAACTTTAAAATATATTTGGCAATTATTAAATTTAGAAATGAAGAAAAGAATTCTGGTATTACGTTTCAGTTCAATTGGTGATATTGTTTTAACAACACCTATTATTCGTTGTCTGAAACAACAAATTCCGAATTGTGAATTACATTTTCTAACAAAACCTTCCTATAAAGAATTCCTAGAAACAAATCCATATATCGACTCCTTACATTTTTTAGACAAACATCCTATTTTAAAAGGATTAGAATTAAAAAGAATAGGTTTTGATTTTGTGATTGATCTTCATAATAACTTAAGAACATCAATGCTTAAAGCGGTCATGGATGTTCCTTCATTTTCATTTCCAAAACTCAACATCGAAAAATTTCAAACTGTTCAATTAAAAATCAATACACTACCATCCATTCATATTGTAGACAGGTATTTTGATACTGTAAAAAATCTTCTAGTTTACAATGATGGTAAAGGTTTGGATTATTTTATAAATGATATTGATATATCAAAAGTAAAAAATCAAACCTCAGATTTAAAAGATGGTTTTATTGCTTGGGCTATTGGTGGACAGCATGCTACAAAGCAATTGCCATTTGAAAAAATACTGGAAATTAGTCAAAAAATCCAAACTCCAATTATTCTCTTAGGAGGCAAAGAAGACACCGATTTGGGAGATCAAATAGTTACTAATTCAAAAGCTAACATCAGAAACTTTTGCGGGAAATTAAGTTTGAATGAAAGTGCAGCATGTTTAAAACTATCAAAATTTGTTTTAACAAACGATACCGGATTGATGCATATAGCTGCTGCTTTGCAAAAACCAATTTTTTCATTTTGGGGAAATACAATTCCGGAATTTGGTATGTACCCATACTATGGAAATTCAGAAACGAAACAACTTCTGTTCGAAACAAAAAATTTAAATTGCAGACCCTGTTCCAAAATTGGATATAAAAAATGTCCTCATACACATTTCAAATGTATGAATGAAATAAATTCACAAGAAGTTTTTCACCAAATAGATAGAGCGCTTAGCTAGTAAAATAAGGAATATTTATTTTTTTCAACAAATCAAAGGCAGCCGTTTGAATAGCTTAAATTCGTAATCCTTAAAAGCGAATTCAGGGCTCCTAAAATGAAATTTTCACACTTACACGTACACACTCAATTTTCTCTCCTTGATGGAGCTGCTGATATAGGCAAATTGTATAAAAAAGCAATTAAAGATGAAATGCCGGCATTAGCAATTACTGATCATGGAAACATGTTTGGTGCTTTTGAATTTGTTGCTGAAGCCTACAAACATAAAAATGATGATGGTACATTAAAGGTTAAACCAATTGTAGGTTGTGAATTCTATGTTGTAAATGATAGAACCAAACGTCAGTTTACCAAAGACGATAAAGATGTTCGTGCTCATCAACTTTTATTAGCCAAAGATGCTGAAGGATACCAGAACCTGATTAAATTGTGTTCACTAGGTTATATGGAGGGTATGTACGGAAAATATCCTCGAATCGACAAAGAACTCATTTTAAAATACCACAAAGGTTTAATTGCTACAACTTGTTGTATTGGAGCTTCGGTACCACGTGCAATCTTAAAAAAAGGGGAAGCAGAAGGTGAAAATGAATTCAAATGGTGGTTGGATATTTTTGGTGAAGATTATTATATCGAATTACAAAGACATGCCATTCCTGAACAAGATAAAGTTAATGAGGTTTTATTAAAATTTGCAGCTAAATACAACGTAAAAGTTATTGCATCAAACGATTCTCATTATGTAGATCAACAAGATGCAAATGCCCATGATATCTTACTTTGCATCAATACCAATGAAAAGCAAAGTACTCCTATCATGAAAGATTTTTCTGATGATGAGGTTAATGTAAAAGGGAAAAGATTTGCGTTTGCAAACGACCAGTTTTACTTTAAAACTACTCAGGAAATGACTACTTTGTTTAGTGATATTCCGCAAGCAATCGATAATACAAACGAGATTGTAAGTAAAATAGAAACACTGAATTTAAAGAGAGATATTCTACTTCCAAATTATGAAATCCCACTTAACTTTACCACACAAGACGATTACTTACATCACATAACTTACGAAGGAGCAAAAGACCGATATAAAGAAATTACACCTGAAGTAGAAGAAAGATTAAATTTCGAACTACATACCATAAGAACCATGGGGTTTGCAGGTTACTTTTTGATTGTAGCTGATTTCATTCGTGCAGGTAGAGACTTAGGTGTATTTGTTGGCCCAGGCAGGGGTTCTGCAGCCGGTTCTGCAGTAGCTTATTGTATTGGAATTACTAATATCGACCCAATTAAGTACGATTTACTATTTGAACGTTTTTTAAATCCAGATAGAAAGTCAATGCCCGATATTGATACAGATTTTGATGATTTAGGTCGTCAAAAAGTAATCGACTATGTAATCAATAAATATGGTAGAAATCAGGTAGCACAAATTGTTACTTATGGCACAATGGCTGCCAAATCGAGTATAAAAGATGTGGCTAGGGTAATGGACTTAC
>JAIYDG010000506.1 GCA_027487625.1 Bacteroidota bacterium | reverse complement strand
TGATGCGGCATCACCATGATCTTGTTCTCCTAACATCACAATTTTGGCATTACCAATGGCATCCCTTATTACTTTCAGGTCTGCATAGTTTGTATCAGATGGAGCTATTGAAACTATTTGATTGAGCCTGGTATCAAGGATTTTGGGGATTACAGAATTTACATCTTGCGCTTTTGTAGCAAAAAAGAAGAATAAACCTAAAATTGAAAATTGTATGCGGTATCGTAAATGCATAAATTATAATCTTGATAAAAAATGGTTGAAAGAATCATTGGCTTTAAGGTTCTGACATTTACACTGGCGAAAGGTACTTAATCAAATATAACCCATCATTACGATATATTCAATTGTTAAAATCCTATCTAATGGAAACGAATTGCATACTAAAAACAAATGTGTAATTAGCTAAAATGTTCTTTGTAAGGATTAAAATGAAATACCTTTTTGATACTTGCTTATATTATTTGGAACAATTCACTTAACCTATTTGTTATTATTTCACTTTGAATAAAACTATTTGAATGTATCTAAGCTTAACGGGTTTTCCTTTCTGTTTTCCAGGTATCCAGCGAGGCATATTTGATATCACTCGTATTGCTTCTTCTTCCAATCCCCATCCAAGTTTTTTACCAAGAGTAGTTAAGGTATTTTTGTCAATATTTCCGTTTTTGTCAATCACAAATTGAACTATTACTTTACCTTCGATTTTATTCTCAAATGCAATTGGCGGATATTTCATATTCTGTTCTAAATATGTATTGATGTCGCCATTAAATTTTGGCATCTCTTCTACAAATGTGAAAATTTGGTCTTCATCTTTTTCTGGGCTCTTTGCATCTGTTAGTAGGATATCGTCTGCTCCTCCAGGGTCTCCTACTAAAGTTTCTTGATTCTGTTCACTATACTTATCTTGTATTTCACTTAAATAAGCTGCTGGTTCATCTGGTGTTGCTTTTTCTTTCTCTATAACACTGCCAAACTCAGCTTGTCTACTAGTAAAATACCGCTCTATATACCTATCTAATTGCTTAGAAGAATTTATTTTAGCGAGATGGTCAAGTTGTTCACTCTTATTTATTTCAATGCCTTTATTGTAAACAAATAACATTGAAAGCAGGCCTGCTTTGATAGCATTTTCATGACTTGAATTCTTTTTGTTTTCAATTAAGTATCGAAAATAATTGGCATGAAATACGCAAAACAGGGCTTTGTTGTTTTCAGTTAAAGAGTCTAAACGTTTGTAATATACAGCCTTCTTTCTGTAGCTTGGACTACCGAAAATCCATTTGAAAACAAAATTTTCGATTTCAGGCCGCTTCACTTTTTCTTTATCTAAATCTGTAGTTTTTAGCCATTTAGCGCACTCAATAAATGCTGGCTCTGCATTTGCATAGTCTTTGTCTATAAGTAACCTAGGAATATAAGGTTTTGGAATGACAAGGTATTCTTGAGCTTTTATAGGAGAAACACTTAGGTTTCCTAGTATAAAACAGATGATAATTAAATGTAGTTTTTTCATATTTTTAGACGTATCTGATTGCTTGTAGTTTTGTTAAATGTACATGAATAAAATTAATATCTTTTAATTCATTAGCCATCAAAACTTCATTCATTTACTTTAAACTTATTTTTAAATCAAACTCCTTCTTTAGTGTTAACAAGGCTTCTGCATTTCCTTTTGCATCGTCAACAGGATGGTGAGTATGTCTGGTTTTTCTTAAATGTTTAAAGTTTTGAAACATGTCTTTAACCATTCCTTTGTACAAACTTCCTAAATTTTGAGAGCTATGTCCGAATGGATTTTTTTGGATAAAATGATGAAAGTACCAACAAATAAACATCCAATCAAAGCCATTATTATCACTGATAAAAACAGCTTGTCCAGTTGAATGTTCTTTTATCCATCCAGCAAAATCTAACATCACTTTTTGAGGTTCATTAAATAACAAAGTTTGCTCTCTGCTAAATCCAGACACTGCTAGTGCCTCAGGAATCCAATTGTTAGAGATTGGTTTTAATTGACCGTAAAATGTTTTATCTAAATGCTCATCAACCAAAACAGCACCAAACGAAATCATTGAATAATCACCGGGTATAGGACCATCAGATTCAATATCAACCATAAAATAACTCATCTTCTTTTGAATATTAAAAATGTAAGGTATGAAATAAATATAATTTTGGAAGAAGCCTCAGAATACTTTACGAATATCAACATGTTTACCAGTAGTATTATTTTTTTATAAATCCGGTGCATGTTTTGAGAATTTATATCTAATAGTAGTTTGGAATTCAATTGTTCTATTTAGTAAAACTAAAGACCCCGATAGGTGGTCACATGTTTATAGAAAAATGATCAAAATGAATTCCCCGCAAAGTCTTCAAACGCGGACCTTTGGTCCGCGTTTGAAGACTTTGCGGGTGGTGTTTCTACAATCATGTCATCCCTTCAGGATTTTAAGAACTTGCTAAAAGAAACATAACCTGATTTTAAACTTCATTAAAACAAAAAAAGCCTGAAAAGAACCTCCTTTGTTATACAAATAATAGTATTTCACTTCTTATTTATTTTAACAAAAGACTAACTCTTTTCAGACTTTTTAATTCAACTCAATTACTCTTATTAAAAAATTAATTATTGAATGAAACTTCCAATCAGCTTTCTAAAACTGTATTGGCAAACTTACTTTAACATTATCCCACATAATATTTAATGTGGTTCCTTTTGAATTGTTGGTAAAGCTATAAGTCAATTTTTCTTGTTCTTTAATTGTTTCTACATTTACCTCTACACTCAATACATTTTTAGCTTTAATTTTTGAATAGCCATAAGAACCCCATTGTTTTAATTCTGAATTTAGAATAATGGTCCATGTATTTTTTTGAGGAATGGTAAATAAGGTATAAGTACCGGCTTTTATTGTTTTACCTGAAATGACTACATCTTTAGTAAAGGTAATTTCAGTTGCTTCATTAGCGCCAGTTCTCCATACTTCTCCATAAGGAACTAAGTCGCCAAATATTACCCTGCCTTTTTTTGATGGCTGACCATAAGTAACTTTAACATTCTCGGTTTCAGCTGTCATTTTAGGACTTTTGGTATTTTGTCCGAAGCTTAGAACCACGCTAAATACAAATAAGATAGAAAGATAAATTTTATTCATGTTGATTTCGTTTAATACCATTAGTAAGA
>JAIYDG010000071.1 GCA_027487625.1 Bacteroidota bacterium | reverse complement strand
GTCTCTACGGATAATGTTGAGCTTTACAATTTGATGCGTGCCAAGCGTTCTCATGGAATGGCCAGGGAAATGCTACCTCGTTACCGCAGGCTCGAAGAAGAGTTGGCACCTGACATTGATCCCGCATTCCTTTTCCCAACCGAAGGCTACAACTTTAGGAACACCGAGTTAGGGGCTGTGTTGGGCCTGGTGCAGCTCAACAAACTTGACGGCTTCATCAAAAAACGCAATCGTAATTACACAAACTTTTTCCGGTTGATGGTGGGACATCCATGGATTAAACACATGCCGTGCCCTACTGGAAACAGTGCAATGACCTTACCTTTCCATTGCAAGTCAGAAGAAACCAAAGAGCTTATTAAAGCCAAGTTCAATGAGATGGGAATTGAGACACGCCCATTTCTTGTTGGCAACTTACTGAGACAACCGTTCATGCACGATTATTACCAAGAGCCATACCTTCCCAATAGCGAAGAGATTCATACACATTCTTTTTACATTGGCAACAATCACTTTGTTACAGACAACCAGATCCTTTCAATGGCTGCGGAGCTTTACCGATGCGCTGCTTAATCTCTACCATCATTCGCAACCGAGGACCGCACGTTCCAACGTGGTGCGATCAATTAGTTCTGCTTGCCAAACACAATCCCGACATTAAGTTTTACTTATCGGTATTTGAGAATGACTCAGAGGACAACACTAAACAGGTCCTTCGTTTAGTTGAAAAAAAATTCCAAAACCATTTTGAGGCCGTAAAAGTGACGACCTCTGATTTGGGCTGGCCATACTTTGGTTCAATCAAAGCAGAGGAAAGGGTTCGTTACTTAGCAGAAGCCAGAAACAAAACCCTGGATCAAATGCACACGCTTTACGATCTTGCTCTATTCGACAAGATTGTGTGCGTTGAACCAGACATCTTGTACAGTCCAGAACAAATCAGTTCCCTTCTGCATTCTGATTTAGATATTGCATCTGGTTACAGCATTCTTCCCCATGGGTTTGGTGTACCTGACTGGATTTATGACAGTTGGGCAACACGTGTTAACCCAGATGATTCCGAATACCGAGGCCCCAAAGTTTCAGAGCTACCCAATCTTCTTGCCGTAGCATCAACCTTTAATTGCTTCTGTGTTTATAAAGCACTTCCGTTTGCAGAAGGGTTGCGCTTCTCAGGTGTGAACCCCCGCACGCTCACCTGGGACTGCGACACCACAAACATCTGCTTTGCTTTTGCAGATAGTGGTTACGAAAACATTGGGATGTACAACATTCCAGTGCTACACAAGTTGTCCTGATATGATTAAACCACTACATCTAACTGTTGTTTCCCGTATTTACCACAGATCTAAACTATGAAACAATATCAAGATGCAATAGAACAAGGCGTTCAACTCCTGGAACAACACAACGCTCTTCTCGAAAGCCTTGTCTTATCCAAACAAAATGCCGGAAACAATGTTTATACTGACAACAGCACCGAAACAATCACAGATGGCACTGAGTACGCAAGTCAAAGAATCAATCAACCAAGCAGCGAACAACCTGCGTGACGCCCTTGCATTTGCTGCAAGGTCTGAGCATCCTGTTGTGATCTCAACGCTTACCGATCTGTTGGTTCGTATTGAGTCAGTCGAATCTATCGAAGACATCATGCGTCAGATGGACGACAAAGCTAAGAACCCAGGCAGCAAACCCCCATTCTTTATGGGTTGAGCCTTGTTTGTGGTATTGTAAGAAAAACACAAGCTTTTCTTACATGCAAAAACTGTGTCGTGAATGCAACATCAGAAAGCCACATGAAGATTTTCAAAATAAAGGATATACATCTGCAGGTAATATCAAAAGAAGCAGCGTGTGCAAAAAATGTAGTTCAGTTTTAAACCGTCGGTTCAATCTTCTATATGGCGTAGGTGGGCAAAAACAATGCTCTAAGTGCGCTCATTATTTGGATTGGGATTGTTTTAGGAAAAGAAAAGAAAAAGGCAAAACATATTTAAACTCTTCTTGCAAAGATTGCAACAAAATAGTGTGGGATAAATGGGTAGAAAACAATAAAGAACATTATCAAAAAATTAAAAAACAAGGTCAGAATTTATTGCATCATGAACATAAAAAATATGAAAGAAGAGGCATTACAAAAAAAGAATACGAGATCGTTTTTAGCGCACAGAACGGAGTATGCGCAATTTGTAAAAAGCCCTCTAAAGATAACCAATCTTTAGCCATGGACCACAACCATAAGACCAATGAATTTAGAGGACTATTATGCAAAGAATGCAATAGAGCTTTGGGTTTGTTTGGTGATAATATAGATGTATTGACAAATGCAGTCACTTATCTTAAAGAAAGAGGCAGTTATGGCTGAAGACAAAACCAAGTATACAAAACCAGATTTACGTGAACGCATTAAAAACAAAGTCATGCGTGAAGGCCGTGGCGGCAAACCAGGAGAATGGTCGTAGCCGTGAGGCTAAATAATTTCGGCACGTAAGGCCCAGCTAGTTGCTCAGGAATACAAAGAAGCAGGTGGCGGATACAAAGGTGGCAAGGGTAAAAAGCAAAAAGATTTAGAGAAATGGGGCAAAGAAAAATGGAGTACTCGAGAAGAGTATGAAAAAAGATCTAAGGCTAAGTCAGCGGCTAAAAAGTATAAGGAGTCAAAGTAATGGCAG
>JAIYDG010000460.1 GCA_027487625.1 Bacteroidota bacterium | reverse complement strand
GTCTTCAATAAAAATAATCATGCTATTTTACTATATTTCTTCAGACAGAGAGGGGTATAACATTCATTAATTTGGCATTCATAATTCATTTTGGGACTAGAAATTATTTAATTTAGGTAGCATTCTAGATTGACTGGGAATTTATATCATGAATAAATATGCGTCTAATAAGTTAATATTTACAATGGGGTTTATGGGACATCGATATGATTAGGTGACAACTTTTTAACGTCGTCTAGATCGTAATGCGGGTGAGAGAAATTGGAGAAATTCCTGATTCATATTTTTTGGCTGAAAAAGTAGGACAATCCTTAACATGCTTAAATAGGTATTTGTCTACTTTTGAGTCAGCATTTTAAGCTGAGAGAGCAGTTTAAACTAGTCTAGCTGTTCACCTAAATTGTACGAGAGTGATCAGTTTAAGCTTAAGTCTTTAAGGCTCTAGATCACTCTTTTTTAGCTGAAAGAAAAAAGTTTAGATTAATCTGAAAGAATAAATTTTCTTAAGTTATTATTCAGTCATTCCCAAAAATTTTAATCCAAACTTTTTATTTTAAGTTCTATTCACAACTTATTCGAACGCCGACAATTTGAACGCTATGGTAAGATTATGAATTGCGCATAGATTCCTAATTATTTGTTTACGCGTCAGATTTAACTAACAATTGATCGAATACAGAAATAATGGGTGAGTTAATTTTCGTGAATTTAAGGGAAAAATTAAGAGTTAATATAATAATTGTATATTATTTTTCTTTTTGAATATTAGATTTACAGGTTTGTAGGAGTTGTAAAGAATATTAATAGGAGAGAAGGTTAAATTCACTTCTGCGAATAATTTGGTTATTTCTGTTACGTCGACCATTTGCTAAATAAGTTTTTATCTATCGTTACTTCCAGCATTTCAAGTTATTCGTCCCTATCTTGTTGGTGGCAACCCTGGTGCCATATCAGTCCGGCGCCGATTGTCTGGATTGTTATCGCATTATGGAGACGTGTCTGCTGGAGGATGAGTGCGTGCCCGGAGATCCTAAATACGTGACCGTGGAGACCTTGAAGCGGCTCATCTTCAGGGACTGCCCTATCAAGAACGCGGGCCCTTGCCCCAAGAGGAGTCCGGTCCCATGCCCGGAGCCCGAGCCTTGCCTCTGCCCTACCGCGGCTACGGAGTTGACAACATTGTCTACTTCTTGCTACTGTCCGGAGGTAACCACTCAGACGCCAGAAGAATGCCCTTCATGCCCTGACTGTATATGTCCGGTTTGTCCCGCACCCCTTATCGACTCCGTCTGTCCTATTGCTCTGGAGAAGTGTACGGAATCGCTAACCTTCACTGACTTGTCAAAGGGAGGAGCGCAAGGTGAACGGATAACTTGGAAATCGGAGGCACAGAGGCTGCGGGAGGAATTGAATATCACCTGGTCTGTTCGGGATCGTTATAAGGTTGAACGAGACAACTTGGCCGGCGAAGTTCGTAACTGCTCTATCAAGATTGAGAGTCTCACCCGAAGAGCAGATTTGTTCAACGTCACCATCACCGACATGAACGCCACATACGACAATTGCACTAACGATCTGGTAGAGTGTAAGGGAAACCTGTCGCTCAGTGAGTTTTGTCATGAAACGCTGAAGGTCGTCAAGCAGAACGAAACAGGTATAACCATTAAATTTTTTATCAACGATATTCTGATTTCGGGGGTGGTATTTTCATACATCTAACTATTTTGGGGGGGGTTCAAAGCAAAGAATTTTAAGGTTTAAAAGTTTCAATTTCGGATGATGTAAAAAGGTCGGAATCGGTTACTTGTCTGTAACCTAAATTGGTTCATTAAAAAGTCTCTTAAGAATTTTCTTTATTAATGTTTCAGAAGCCAGATCTGAGGTTAAACGTCTTAAGGTCGAACTTTCAGCCTTGGCCAAAAACTACTCCGACTGCTTAGACAACATTGTCTTCTACACCGAAGTGGGGAAAACTCCGAAGCTTGATGTTACACCTGCACCAGTCAGCCGAACTAAGATGATGTTATGTGAGAGGGCCCTGTCGTCAAAAAATACTTCACTGAATGACTTCAGGGAAAAGTTCCTGGTCCAGTCTTCGGTTCTTGGCAACTTGACCATCTCCAACGCTCATTGTCAACAGAACCTTACCCAAGCTGGGAACGACCTACGTGACCAGTTGAGGGAGATTGACGACCTGAAGAGGAAAGTTACTGGTTTGGAGGCGTTAACTGCTGCACACAAGCGCACTTTCGATCAACGCACAGTAAAGATGGTGCAGGTAGTACGGGAGATGCAGGGGCATCTAGCTTGCCTTCAATCAGAGGAGAACTGCATCACGGAGGCCACCCATTATGTGACCCTCCCTATTTCTTTCATGGAGTCACTTTGCACTTACAATCTCGTAGATGGCCAGGAGCTGTATGGCCTCCATGTCTGCCCCTTTCTGGGGGATCGATTGTGGGCCGACCTCGACACAGATCATTTTATGGCGCAAAACCCATATACATCTTCAGTCTTGCTTCTGATCATGGTTCTCGCAGCCATCGGTGGTCTGACTATCCTGACCGGGGCGGGGTTGCTTTGCCACCGTTTCCGGCAACCTCTGGCCCGTCTCTGTCATCGATGTCTCCACCAACCGCGCAGGCCGTCCGGTGCCGGCCCCGAGGGGGGTTCGGAAGCTGCTGAATCCGTGTCCGACAAGGTCGAAGTTGGTTCAACCGAGGGGGTCCTGCCCAAGAAGGATCCACTAAATGCAGCGTGGGACCAAAAGGGTCTCACTCCGGAGCAGTGAGTTTAGAGTATCTTTTTATTATTATCTAAATTATGGTGTGTTAGGTTAGCCCATTCCAAAAATTCATGCTTTATAAGAACTTAATTAGTTAATAAGAACTTATTTTACAGTGTTATTTACTGCATGGAAAAACTCCACCAATTACTTTTACCGTACTTCCAATTTTTTTTTTTTTTTTTGGAGAAAATTCTTAAATGTAGTTTTTCTTGCAGAAAATCTGGCAGTCAGGGGATCGGGAAAGTCGGGGGAATCGTCGTCAAGCCACCGGAGGTCGTTTAAATTCGGCCGTCGAAAGGCGCACCCCGTCTCTTTCTTTTATGTGGTAAGATGATTTATAAAAGAACAGCAACAGTATTAGAGCTTACCTAATATTAGCAATGTTAGATCTCTCACTTTTAAATTCATTAGGGGTTTATTTTCTCAATATGTCGGATAAAGATCCAGTGTGTCATAGATAATTAGATTTTTTTATTTTTACCTGACTAGAGTGTAGAGTAGCGAGATTGGGTACATCTGGTTCGGCTGAAGTTGTGTCCTGTGGTTTAAAACTTTGCTCCGGTTGAGTGTCTGTCTGAGTCTCTTGGTTGGTAGTCCAGTTGACTATGTTGGTTTGTGTAGTGGCATCTTGGACCTCCATAGTATAAAGGCGCATAACTGGTGACGAAGAGTCAGGAATAGGGGGGGTTGCTTTATTTTCAAACGTGAAGGAGAAGGTAGGACCAGGGTTAAGAGGATAAAAGTTGAATAAAAGGTCCGCCCAATATTCTCCAATAAATGAGGAGTGTAGAGATTGTCTTAGGTATTTCTTAGTAATGTACGAAATGTGTGGTAAGGTTTCCCTTGTTTTAACGACTACTCTAGCTGGTTGATTTAGTCTGGGAAGAAAACTGCCATAAAACAAGTGTTCTGTATTACCAATGGTTAAGAATGGTGAATAATGGGTGGTTAAAGGTAAGGTAACGGGTGCTTGAAAATAGGGTACAGGTAAATTGGGGGGAAAGCGTCTCGTGGCTGGTTGAAAATAGGGAGCGGCTTCGGTGTATGGATGTTTAATCACTAGGTATTTAAGATCTATGGGATCGTAGTCTCCTGAATTGTCGTAAAGTCTGACTTGGACTAATTCAAAGACAGAAGTTTGATCTAGGTCATGAACATTTCTTAAATTTAAGTTAACGTAAAATCGAGCTCCATGATTGCGGACAATGCTTATTTGAAAGCCATAGTGTATGTAGCCATCCTCAACAAGGTAAGCCGGTTGTATCCTATTACCTTGGTCAACCAGGAGAAATGGTGATCGGTCAAGTGGGGAGCCTGTCCGCTCGTCTACCCTGGTCAAAGGACAAATAAATAGGTAGAAGTATCTGGTTTTAGGTGAGGTTAGGGAGGAGTCAGCAGTTTGAAAGGTGATCAAAAATTGTGAGTTATTAAGTACAATCTCCCCCCCTTCGTGTTCGGAATAGGAGTGAATTTCCATGGATTTCTATTAACAAATGTTTGCAAGGGGGTGGAAGACGGTCTTACCTCACACGAATTCAAAGCGGGAAAGAAAATGTAAGTGATAGTCTCCGTGAATCTGGCCTGGTGCGGGTAAGGTTTGAGGGCTACCAAGGTAAGGAATTCGAACTTGGTACATTACTACCCCATTTTCAGTTCGGGCCGAATATTGTACAGCCTTCAATTGGAGTCTGATACTTCTTCTCTGAAGATAGTCCGGGGGACTGCTTTGAAGTTCATTGACTAATTCCTGATACAGCTCCGGGAGGTTAGCGTTTATGAATGGTGTTACCAATGGAAATGAGAGGTCAATCTCATTGGGTTCAGGTTGATCTGTGCCTTCTTGATAAAGATACAGTTTCACCCTCATGGTTACCTTGAAGAAAAATTTAAGGGTTAAAATTTTACCACAAGAAAATTTCTTGCTACTCTTCATCAGAACTTGCTACAATTTTATTTAAGCAGAAAAGAAGTAATATTGTAATACATCTAGATTTTTAAGTAATTACATCAAGATTTTATTAAAATACAATATTAGAAGCAAACTGACAAATAAGTCTTGTTGATAAGCGAGGGTGGATTTTAATTTTTTGGTCAAATTTTCTGTTATTAACTCAATATCCGGTACCCCGGCACTTTCATATCGGGCTTCAGAAATCGATTACAAAAACTTTTTGATTCTTTTGACGACCCGTAAAAGATTGATTGGTTTAATTTTTTCGTAATTGCTTTGGAATTCTGTTAATAAGCGGGTACTTGTCTCCTTGCCCTTTTGTCGTGCCGCCGGATAAAAACTAAATAATAATTTTTACTAAGTTTTTTGGAGGCCAAAAAGTTATAATTGGGTTATTTTTTAAAAGAAAGTATAACAGGGAGTTACCTAGTTAGTTATCGTCTTGCAATAAAGATATTTAGCTGAAAAATTCAATGTTCATTTTTAACGTATTCATGCAACATTTTACATTTAATATTTTACACTAAATTAATTGCCCTTAACTAAAAGCTATGTACAACTAACCCTGTATTTAATTAATACTGCGAGCTCCGATGTTTAAGGAGGGAGGGTTAGGGAGTTAATATAGGATTGTCTCCAAATCGTCTTGAGTGAAAATAGTTTTGTTCCCCTTTGGCTTCGGATGCTCTAGATACACTTTAAATACATTCAGAAAAAATGACATCTGAAAAAAAACCGAAAGAAATTACTTTATGTGATACCATTTGAGAAAAAATGTTGGTCTTGCATTCAGAGAAATAGTCTTAATATAACTTCAATATATATCTTGTGTGAATACATTTTATAATATAGACATGCAGGAATATCTTATTTCTAGGCACTGAGAAGTACATCATTATCCTTTATCATTATAGACGTCTAAATCCGTATTTATTATAATACAACACACTTATTTGTTTTGATGGTTGGTTAAAGTGAAAAGATTTTGGCGTCTATGATGGTGTGTATCAACTGATCATATTCGTTTGATTACTATGAAACATATATTTTGGATTCATTAAAACACCGACATAGAAATATGATAAATGCTCCTTATTTCATGCAGAAAACTAAAAATGGTTATGGGTGCTTTGCCGCATCAGTAAAGTAGTGCTTTGCTCCTTTGCTCTCGAAGTACTCTTAGGTGAATGCGGCCTAAGCAACCATAGCCGTGTACATGGTAGATTACTCGAATACCGTAAAATTGGAAGATCGAAACTAGTTTAAGAATAAAGGTTTGATTAATCGTATTGTATAACACTTAGATGGGATAAAGTTACTTTACGAACATTTAGAGTATTTCAGATCAGAAATAAAATAGATTTAGGTTTACATTTGACTCTGTTCTACTCGGCATTGATGTTATAATGCTAAGCCCTCTTGATGGAAGATTGACACATGCTATTGCTACACCGTTGGACGATAAATTAAAGTTAAGAAGTTAAATATGTTGTAATTTATGTTGTTTCAAAAGATGAATCTCAAATTGATGTTATGTTGAGACACCAAACCTAGTTGTACCAGATGTTGAATTTTGATGATCAAAGTTAAAGTACAATGTGTTAAGATACAATTTGTTAACATATAGAATTTGAAAGATATTGAAAGATATTTCACATCTAGATTGATAAAAGATTTTACATTAAGTCAAACAATTTTGCCAGGTCATGTCTTAAATAAAGCTTTTTTAAAGAAAGAAAAAATTGGTTCCGTGTTCTTGGTCAGTTCCTAATAGTATTGAATGGGTTTGTTTTCTCGAAGGAACTCTTCCCTTAAAGCCTTGATTGCGGGGTAAGCCTTGTCAAAAACCTCTTTTACCCCAAGCCCAGTAACGTTGATGGCAATCCAATTGGGCTCTGTTGCTATAATTTCGTGAAAGAGTTCCTGGACCTTCGCCTGGATTTCCGGGGTCTCATACCTGTCTGGTTCGTCCCATTTTTCGATGTCATCTGCCTCGAAATCACTCTCAAGGTAGATGACCAAGTCGGGTTTTATCAACCCGGAGTCGAACTGGGAACACCACTCGTCGGTCAATTCGCCATAAGCTTTTGAAAATACACGGCCGGAAGCGACGTGGCGCTCCATGAACACCATAACCCCGTTCTCTAGGTCGTTTTGGATTTCGTAGTTGGCCCTCCATCTCTCTGCTGAGAAGAGATGGTGGGCCACCTCCGGGCTCAAGGAAATTTGGCAAGCCAGATAGGCCTGCAAAAGGCGGTCGCCCCTGCTGGCGCAGCCGCCAGGGACCTTAAAACGGTGAGCATGGACCCCCGAGTCGGTGTCGTTCAACTCCGAGATGATCATTCGGATTAAACGTTGTTTATTCATCCGATTTGGGCTCTCGAAGACAATGAAAGGGGCCCTCATTTTCCCGGGAAAAGGGGAGAATTGTGCCATCAACGTTGTGGTCCAGCAAAGGGGCCCTTGTCACCAGCTAAGAGGCTGGGTTGTGTTGGGGAAGGGATAGAATAAGTTTTGAGTGGGGGTGGATTTTCACGAAATTTCTTCAATAAATTGTCAATAACAGGGATCAGTTCCACCAACACTTCGTCTTCTGACTTGTTGGTAGTATCAACAGTGATCCAATCTGATTCTTCTTGTCTCAAAATCTCATACTGTTTTTTCACTTCCTTCTGAAGGTGGGCTGTTTCAAAGAAAGGTAGTCCTGACCCACGTCTCCTAATCGTTTTTTCTACTTCACATTCCATATAGATGGTTAAATCGGGTTGGGGTAGGCCCACATCAAACTGTTTGCACCATTCAAGAGTAAGCCCGCCCGTTGCGGCGGTGTAAGCACGACCAGAAGCAACATATCGATCACAAATAGTGGGTCTAATTTTCAGTTGCTCAATAATGTACATGTGTCTCTCCCACCGGTTAGCTGAAAATAGATGGTGAACGACGGCACTGGATAACTCCATGTCCGGATACCGGTTTGACATATATTTGTAAATGAAACCTCCCAATTCCGTGTGAGTATAGGGAAATTCAGTGGTAGTAGGGTGAATGTTTATAGCCTCATGAATATAGGCAGCTATGGCTTGGGTAGTTGTGCTTTTACCGACCCGGTCGCACCCTTCTACAGCTATGAAGGGGTATCTACGGGTGGGGCGAGACGCCATGGTAATTATTGGAGCAAGAGATGGGGAAAGATTTTATCTGTTAATTTTTGTGCCAGATTGTCTGCAGCCTCATTAGTACTTTCTAATGACTGGTCCATGTCGATTACTCTTACTGGGGGAGAAAGATTTTCATCACTGATTAACCATCTTTCATGGAGTTCGTGTAGTAAACGTAGGTACTCGAGGTTGACGCCGGATTCCTCGTCCCTGTTGCGGGCCTTCAGCCTCTCGAGAGCCGTCTCGGGTGAGGCTCGAAGGTACACGATCTCATCGATGTGAGGTGAGATTTGGATTAACCACTGTTGCCATTCATTCAAAATATCATATTCTGTTTGAGTGATATGACCTTTTATTTTAAGTGCCTCAGTAAACACATATCTACCACTGCCCAAAGAACGTTCCATGATTTTTATAGGTTGGTACACTTGTTGGTATTGAATTGCTCCGATCGAAAGCTGAACAAATGTTTGAAAACGAAATGAACATGTGGAGGGATTCAGGTAGGCTTCTTGTAACAAATTTGTTCCATTAAAGTCAATCCATCTGTCGAGGGGCTCTGCAAATACTTTTGCGTTCAAGCCCAACTTGTGTTCCAATCTTTTAACAAATGTACTTTTACCTACTGCAATGTTACCCTCAATCAGTATATGATACTGAGGCCGGTACGGTTGAGACGAGTCCATTTTTAGGTAAATTGGAAAATTTCCACAGGCGTACCGCGGAGCGTTCGAACAATGGTGCGGCCGAGCTTGATTTGGCCCGCTGTGCGCAGGTTTAGGTCACTGGTCCAGTCTTTGCTGGGAATTGTCTGCTGCAGGTCCACATAAATGGAGTTATAGGGATATTGGGTGGTCAGCTTACGCAGTTCACTGTTTATTTGGTGTGACCTAGTAACTGTGTTGTCGTTTTCCGGGTAGGTACCTGTTAGGTCACAAAATATAATGAACGTTTTTGAACAAAAGGAGGCCGTGTTCAGTAGAGTGAGGCAACATTCACGAATTTCATTAAGTTGGACAGTTTGAATATGCGGATGAATCACTAACACATGCACATTGGGCTTACCCTTAGCCTCATAAATTTTGGATTGGATTCGGGTCGAGAGCATAGGTAAGGATAGGTTAGGGGTTTCACAAAATATGGGCATACGAAATCTTTTGTCGGGTTGAAGCTCAAGGAAGACCCGTCTCAGCGGGGTTGTTCGTTTAGAACTATTCCAGCCCCAAAGGTATGTTACCAACATTTTTGCATCGATTTCGTTCGATAGGGCAAATTTTAATCTCCTTGTCTTTAATTTTAACTGACGTAATGTTGTCAATCAATTCTTGGAATAAAATGATCCTTTCCTTCCAGATAGTGGTGTCTCTCACCCTGCCCTCACCAAAGTGTGCCGGTTTTACGTATGCTGCAATTTTGGGAGTTTGCTCACACGTTAGGCTAATGAGGGATGTACTTTGGGCAATGGTTTCGTGGGTGGAGAGGAATTGGGGTTCAATCAGGTTCAGAAAAATGGTTATGACTGATGGGCAAGTTTGGGCCACTCTCATGATACTCGCACACACCTGGCCGAGACTATTGTTAGGGGCCTCTGGCAATAAGTCTTCAGAAGTCAGGATAAAAATATGAATAGAGGGTTTGCCGGAGTTTAACAAAACATATTTGGAGAATTGTCCCGCTAAGTAGTAGTCTAATTTTCCGGATCTGGATCGAACAACTGGTCGGCCATAAATTGAATTCCGGCCTCCCTCAACCTCATAGAAGTGATTAGCGAAGCCCTCAAGACGGCCGAGTCGTCGGTGGTGCCAGATGTGGACGGGTATCATGATTCTGCAAACATGTTTCTTGCTGTGTTAAATCTTGAGTAAAATTATAGAAGATTGATGAAAGTGAACTGCATAGTACAAGGGTACAATTGTCACAATTTTCTACAGAATAGGGGTGAGATTCTTGGCTCATCTCGATAGAGTAAGTCCTAGAATTAGGTATCTTAGTAATGTTCACTATGCCACTTTTCACCGTTGATAGGGGGAGTTTGGGTCGTGCACTAGCATTGATGAGGTCAAGAACTAGTACATAAGCTCTCTTAGAAGTACGAGATAAAGAATCCAAGTGAATCAGGTCGTCTATGAGTCGAAAATGATCTAAAGGGATAATATCTTGCTCTATTAAAAACACACAATGTAATTGGTGGCACAGGGGGATAAATAGTAGTTCTTCAAGGACTGTGGCGAACAAATTAATGTCTAACACTTGTCGCCGAACATGGATTTGGATTGGCCCGATTTCGATATGTCGGAAATTTGAGTAAATTTCTTCAATGCAAGAGTTTAATTTTTGTTGCCAGGTTGAAAAGTTTAACAAGCAAGGAATCCAGAGATGTATCTGAATCATTTCCTAATTAATTTTGGAACACTTCGGACAATAAGTCTAATGATCTTTCTTCCTATCCATCTAGACGCCTCCGGAATCACTCTGGACTTGGACGAAAAGTCGTCGAATCTCAAATCAGCTCCTAAATCTGCCAGGACCGCTTTTGGTTCCGGCAACAACATCCTGGTCAATAACCTTTTTGCATTCCTAACATTGACACTATAACCTGCAATGAGGCTAACACATATTAGAAGTGTGTGGGGTTGTAAACCATTAACTTCATTAATCAATGTTAAGTAGCGCACAACATCGCGATATTGCCGACAAATCGTGTCTTTGTTAGAGATTACTACAATGTGAATAGTGGGTAGCTTAGTATTATTAACTATCGTTTGGATTATACCAGTTACATAGTCTTTGGTTAAAAGGTGTGGGCGTACATGAACAGTGACAGTGTAGTTATCGGGTAGTTGTGGTAACTTAAGTTCAAGACAGTCATCGTTCTGCCACACATGAATAGAGTCCATGATTTTTTAAAAATTAAGAAAAAGAGCACTTAAATTTTAACGAAAGGCTCCCCTTGGAGCTTGTTCAGTTAGGACGGATCCGATTTGCACAAAAAGTTTTCGCATACCCTCTTCGGTTGGGTTGTTATAATGATCACAATCTGCACCATCAATGCTTCCACGAAAGTCGTAATAAAAGTTTTTACTGGCGGATCCAGAAATGATTTCAGAAGTATTACGTTTGAAGTTTGAAAGTTCTCTGGCGCTATATGTAGCGTCAAGATAAAGGTAGTCTATCAAGTCCGCAAACATAAAGTATGTTTGGGTATGAAGTCTGGTTAAGTTTATCAAATGCTTAATAAATACATCTAGAGTCTCTAGGCCGCAGCCTTCCTCAACCTCGTCATCATCGTACACAAAGATGTGAATTGAAGTTTGGTTCCTTTCATTAAGGGCTACAGTACAAATGTCATACAGATTTTCATTGGTCAATTCAGAACGGTAGTGAATTTTCAAAGATTTAACCTGTCCATTTTGGAGCCTGGGGTGGGCTTGTAAGTGCTCAAGTAGGCCCTCAAATTTGTAACGAAGAGGGGTCCAAACATGAATGTTAGTCATTTAGGCTCCCTACGACCTGGTTGACGAGGTGGACGATTGCTGTGGCTAGTTGGACCAGTCCGGTCAGATTTAAGGTATCGTTTTCGAATAGTGTTTGCAAAGGTGGTCCAGAATGTGCATGAAGCCTAGCAAAAGATGAAAGAGGTTCAATTTGATTCCTTATTTTGTGATTTAAATAAAAGGCATGTTCGATCATAGTGCAGTCGTAATAGTTGACCAAGTCATAAAAAATAACATATTTCATGGGGTGTGTGGCCACGAACTCTGTGGTGCATGCACACACTTGGGCAAGCAGAGTTTTGTTTTCCAACGTAATTAACGTATTATCTAGAACAATTAAATGAAATTGTGGGCGCAGTTTTGCCTTCAGTATTTTCCATTCAATTTTAGTCAAAAACTCTGGGTGTGTCAGATCAAGCTTTTCGAAAATTACATGATAATTATTCAAAAATCCCGTTGCAGGATCTTCATTAAATTTCTGTAAAACCCTTGATAGGGGGATCCTGGGGGAAGGCCAAATTACGAGGTCCATTTTTCCCTTAGTTTTTTGCTAAGTATGGAAAATAACAGATAAGGTGCCGGATTAGCGTAAGTGCTAATTTATTTTCCCCTCCAGAATTTAAACAGTTTTCACTCTCGAAATCAGGTGAGGACAAGATTCTATTCAGCAGTAAGTGTGTTCCGGCCGTGCTGCTAAACGGTAACAGGCTTAGGTCGGCTGCGTGAAAACGAGATTGACGGAACACACTTGGTTGTTTGCCTTGGATAAACCCACAAGTAATTAGGTCAATTAAGTGAAACGTAATTAATCTCTCGTATAGATAGGTAAATAGATTGACAATAGAATAAATCGGCCTATGATTCTCAATTTCAGAATCGCCAATTAGAATGATCAAAATAGAGGGTGTGTTAATTAATTGTTGACACAACCGATGTACTTCATTTTTGCTCAGAGTTTCGGCATGGAGAAAAGTTGGAGGCTCTAGGTTGGTAAACTTCTCAGCGTAAAGGGTAAATTCTTTCTGAAATCCGTCCGTTTGGATGTAGTGATTCCCCCAGACGTAAAGTTTTTTCGACATCAAGGGGTCCTGTAAAGTATGGGGACAGGTTTATACCAGTTGGATTTCAAGTAATCATAGTGGGTAGGAGGATTCATCAAAGTGGGCCCTACGGACTGCGGGTTCAGGGGAGGGTGCAGTATCCATAGACGAGTGTCGACTGTTTCTAGCGTTATCACCCTCGGGGTTGTCTCGTCGCCCCAACATTGGAGTTAGCTCGAGGTCAAAGCCTTCAGCATAAGTCTCTTTACTCTCATCCATTTGTCTTCTCCGTGCCGAAATGACGCATAGACAAACTGAATTAATAATGGCTATAGTGGCTAGTATAATTGACGTGATGGCCAAAATCAAGTCTAGTAATGATAACTTATAAAATCCGTGATCTTTAATTGGCGTAAAGTCAATGGCTTGTATTTGAGTAAAGATCGTGTCATTGACTTGTTCTAATGCCTCATCAATTAACTTAGTAACTTGATCATTCATAGCCACGTCTTTTTTAAGTTCTTGCACTAATTGTTCTACGTCTGTCAAAATTTTCTTGGTAATTTTTTCAGTGATCCCCTTAGGGTT
>JAIYDG010000146.1 GCA_027487625.1 Bacteroidota bacterium | reverse complement strand
CGGCTTTAATCCTGAGATAATTAGAAATTATAAATTCCAACAAAATCTTGCTGATTCCTCAATTGCCACGCGGCTTTAGCCCGTGGAAAATGAGGAATTAATATTCTTCTGTTTCATAAATATCCAATTAACATCTATCCTTGAAAATTGAAGAATAAATTTCTCAATAAATTTTATTTCAATCTATAAAGTATTCCAGTTTTAAGATCTTTAGTGTTAGCTAAATTCAACTAGTAGCAAAAAGTAGATTTTGAATTAAAACATTTTTTTAGATTCAGGAATCTTGAATAATTCAAGTAAGAGCTTCAAAGAGAATATATTATTACAAACTTTCTTGTACTGCTTTTTTATGGTATAAATCCATAGCAGTTATCATGGCAAATGCGCCCCAAAGTAGCACTGCAATTTTATCTTGTTCGCTGTAATTGTTCAACAATCCATGAATAAAATAAGTAATCAGTCCTAGTAAGACAGAAGCTGCAAATATTCTAACTCTAAAATCCGTTGCTTTATAAACTAGATTTAATCCTCTTTGAAATACCATCACCAGAACACCTAAAAATGTAATTAGACCTAACCAACCACTTTCTGCCATTGGATTCAGGAATTCGCTATGTGCGTGCCCTTGATCGCCAAATGCAGTAGTGATAGGGGTTTTAAATTCTGGATCTTGATAAGGAGCGTAGGTAAAAGAAAATGCTCCGGGTCCAAATCCTAAAACGGGCTTTTCTTTAATCATGTTGATGGCAGCCATCCATCTATTTACACGTTCAAGATTTGAAACGTCGTTTCTTACATTGGAAACCGATTCTAAATGTTTTTCAAAACCTTCTGCTGAGTTTTGTTTGTTTTGATAAAGCTGGTAAAATATATCATCAAAATTAGCAACTACAAACAATGCTCCTATTCCTAAAAGAATAAACATTTGCCATAACCTTACTCTAAAAACCATTAAAACTCCAAAACCTAATGCTCCTGCTAAACTTAGCCATGCAGCTCTTGTAAACGAAAAAGCAACTCCAACCCCAAATAATATCAACAAGAAAATAGAAATAATTACGATTGAAAAATGCGCATTCATTCTAAATCCGAAAATAATATAAAGTGCAAATAATGGAATGAAAAACGCAACTGCTGCAGCATAAATTCCATGGGCTATATAAAATGGCGCCATAATTTCAAATGAAGTAACCTGAGAGAAATTATCGTCGCTATGTTTATATAAGGTAAATAAAATTACAAATGCCAATGGAATGATATAAGCCCATAAGTAGTTCGAAATGTTTGAAAATTTCTTAAACAGAACCACTCCTAAAAAGTAAAATAAAACGATATACCAAAATCTTGAAAGTAGAAATTTGAATGAAACAATTACTTCCTGACTGGTTAAACAAGTAATAAAAATCCAGGCAGTATTAATCATGATAGCAATACTTATGGGATGTTTTAAAACCCTGAAATCGTATTCGCCATCAATAATAAATTTGTAAATCACCAAAAGAAAAACCCCAATTATAAGAGGTTCATCAGGTAAACTAATTCCTAAACCAAGTCCTATATCTTCAATATTGATTGAAATTGGAACTAAAAATACAATAGAAAGCAGTAAGAAATCTAATTTTAAAATAGCAAGAATGGCCAAAACTGCAACAAGAGGAAGTGCTGCAAACCAATACCATTCAAAAGCAATTGCAAAAGTATTAAGCAATAAAAAGGCACCCACAATTAAGTAGAGCCATTTGCTTTTTTCTTTTTCTTGAATGGAATTAAGCAATGAGAGCGTCTTTTTGTTCTCTGAATTTTTCAATGAAAAGGAGTACAATACAGCTCAATACAAAAGTTCCAATAATAGAACCTACAACAATCATCCAACGAATAGGATAGGTTTTTCTTTCTGCTGGAGAAGCAGTTTGTAAAATAAAAACATTACTTAAACGAGCTTCAACATCTATTTTAGCTTGGTCTAATTTTTTCTTTAGTTCGTTTAATTGTTCAACTTGTAATTCTAAAGTTCCATAAAGAAATTTAGATTCAGCTCCATACATCGATAATGCTTTTTGTTGTTTGATAACAAAATCATTTGGTCCAACTTTTCCCATTACTTCTGTAATAGCTTTTGATTGTTCCTCATAAAAGTAAACGCCTTTTTCACCCAATTCTCTCATTCTGGTTTTAATGGTATTTACTTCCTCTTCTTTTCTTTTGTATTCAGTTTCAATAATGTTTAAAGCTTGTAAAGCAATTCGTTTTTGTACTTCAGTTTTTACACTGTCTAAAATACTTACTACTCCATTAGCAATATTGGCAGCCATTTGAGGGTCTTCATCCAACACATTTACTTCAATTGAAGCATAAGGCGTTTTTTTGGTTGAAATATTTTTTTCGTATAGTTTTCCAACCTTAAAGTTAATTTCTTTATCGTCGGATGCAATTCTATAATGTTCTGCTAAATTGTATTGTCTGATTACTCTCGATTTTAAAACATCAGATTCTAAAATTTGAACATACTGTTGCGCTGCAACCTGCTCTCCAAATTCAAGAGGGTCTTTTTGTGTAACCCTAGAATCTGCCAATAATGCATTTGAAATTGAATTATTGGTTGATGGATAAAATACAGCCGTTGATTTAAATTTAGGTTTTATTACAAGCGGACTTGAAATAATAATTGAAAGTATTGCAGCTGCACTTGAAAGGATAATCAATTGTTTTCTCCAACGAACGATGAAAACTATGACATCAATGAGCTCAAAATAATATTGCTTCTTTTTCTTATTCATAAGGTATCCTGCAAAAATATAAAATTCCTGCTATTTGTTGTTTCTTTTATCGAGTTGATTTCGAAGCAATAATAGACTTTCCTTTAATTTTATTATTCTGAATAAAATCATTAATGAAATTGAAAGTAATCCGATTGCTAAAACCCCTGTTAACCAGTTTGAAAGAATGTTTTTTATAAAATAACCACCAATCAATAATAGTATTACACTGATGAAAAAATTTATAGCAAATCCTTTTTCAAATTCTAGCTTCAATAACTTTTTGCCAAATAGAAAATTACTAATTCCTATAAAACCCTGAGTTACAAGCGTTGCCCAGGCTGCTCCCAAAGCTTTGTGTTCGGGTATCATGGTGAAATTTATTAGTAAGTTGATTACCAATGCCAAAAGGGCTAAAATATTCAAGATTTTCATCTCGGCATTTGCTGTTAGTAAGGTTCCGTAAACATACATACTTGCTAAAGGAATAAAACTTAGTATCACTATTCCAAATACTTCACCAGCAAATTCATCACTTCTTGGAAACATGACATACATTAACTCATTTCTATATAAAAATGCCGAATAACTGAGAGTAATTGCAGGAATAATCATAATGCCTGTACACAATTGAACCAAACTACTCAGATTTTCTCGCTCTGAAATCATTTTCGAAAAAATTGGTAACAATAACATACTCACCATTACTGCCATCATGTTTGATGCTTCTAATAGCCTGTATGCCGATGCATAAACGCCGTTTTGGTAATCGCCATCGACCAATAATTTAGGTAGTAAAACAGCATCCATTCTGGTGTAAAATGTCATGATTAATGATAACATAGCATAAGGAAACATTTGCTTTAAAACGCCAGTTAGTTGTGGTAAGTTGAACTTAAATTTGATATCGATTAGTTTGCCTTTTAAAACAAGTATAGTTGCTGATATAGCCAATGAATAAGCGATTGTTTGAGCATAAATGAACCTTTCAATACTCATTTCTAAAAAGCTGGTCCATAACATCAAACCACAAAAAATAATCATTAAAATTCTATCAACTACAGATAATACTGCATCAATTCTAAACAGTTGTAAGCCACCTATAATACTCCTGAAATAAATATAGAAATACGATAAAATTTGATTGAATGTTAAAAACAATAAAAGCTGTATTCGGTATGAATCAAACCCATTTAATTTTCCTAATACCAATGTTACAGCTACATATATAATTGCAGATGCAAGTTTAAATCCGGTTAAAGGAATAAATTCATCTTTTAGTTTATCTGGATTTTTAGCAACATTTGATGATACATAGGTATTGATTCCTAAATCTAAAAGGGTAATCAATAACAATGAAAAAGCCATTAAACCTGAATAAATACCGTATTGCTCGTAACCAACATAATTTTGTACGCCACGGTCAATGCCCAAAATCCAAAAGGGTTTTATAAGCAGATTCACCGACATCAATAAAATTAAGTTGCTGATAAAGGTCTTTTTCATATTCAAATTTTGCCACAATTCATGGCAACGAGGGCGGTAAATTAAATCATTCAAAACAACTTTGTATCATTGCAACATGCTTTTTGGGAAATTCATACCACATAACTATCAAGAAAAACTTATTTATGGTAGCTCATTTCTATTGAGTCGCCTTATAAATGGGAATAAATCTCTTAAAGAAATTCCTGTTCAAAATATTTTGGTAGTTAAACTTGATGAGATTGGCGATTTGTGTTATTCATTGCATGTTTTTGATGCTTTGAAGGAAAAATATCCTACATCAAAAATTACTTTGTTATGCAAATCTTTCTGTAATGCTTTGGTTGAAGCGCATCCTTCAATCGATAAAATTGTTCATGATATAAATGAAACAGAATCAAAATATGATTTATGGCTAGAGTTAAGAGGCAATTGGAATACAATGTTCAAGGTATTTTTTCATCAACCTAAAATTAGATTAGATAGGGCAACAATTCGACTTAAAAACAAAAAAATGGGTGCTCATCCGCATGAAATTCAAACAAATACTGAAATTATCTCTCCTTTGTTTGACACAGTTCCAAATCTTCAACCACATTTATTTGCCTCAGAATCAGAAATAACAAAAGCTAATAATTGGCTTCAAAAGCACAATATAAATAAGTTTGTTTTGATGCATCCCGGAGCAAGAAAAGAACTCAGAAGATGGAATCCGGAAAAATTTGGGATGTTGGCTAATTGGTTGAATAAACAATATGGCTTGTCAATTATTTTTACGGGTGATAGTTCTGAAATCAATCTAATCAACCAAATTATTAAATTAAGCGGAGTTCCGGCTTATTCTTTGGCTGGTGAAATAAATCTTGGAGGATTAATCGCCTTTTTATCAAAAGCAGATTTATATGTAGGTAATGAAAGTGGTCCACTGTGCATGGCTGCCATTAGTAATATTCCTTGTTTAGGTTTATTTGGTCCTGGTGAACCCACAGTTTTTTATCCACCAGGTACAAAAAGCAGTTATATTCATCATATATTAGAATGTAATCCATGCGACCAAAATTCGTGTAAACATCCTGGAAATTCCTGCATGGATAGAATAGGATTGATAGAAGTACAAGAGAAAATTGTTGAATTATTAGCCGATAAATATGAATAAACTAAGTATCATTTTTCTGTTTTTCTTTTTTGGGATTTTTACATTATGTAGAGCACAATCAAATCAGAAAAAACAAACAAAAACGAACGTAAAACCGAAAAGTTTAAGGGCTGAATTAATGGAATACCACAACAAAGGAATTCTGTTTTTTGCCAAAGGAAATTCACCTGAATGGTCGTTTGAAGTTGATCAATCCAACAATAAAATTATTCGCTTTTTGTCTTCTACAGGAATGATTTTTACTGCTCCTTATTCAGAACCATTCAAAAATTTTAATTCACCCGATTATCACTATAATTTTAAAACAGTTTTAGGGCATTTAAAAGTTGTTATGAAACCTAAAAAGTCGAAAATTGAAGGTGATTCAAAGGAATATTCATACGAAGTTACTGTAGATGTAAAGTACGAAAGAGATCCCAATTATCAGCATTTTGAAGGTGTCGGAATGTTTGTTCCTGATTTTTCTCTAGAAGGAAAATGGTTGCTTGAACAATTAAATGGAACTCAGGTTAAGCGTAATAAAAACAATCCTGTTTATTTAAATTTAGATTTGATTCAAAATAAATATCAAGGCTTTAATTCATGTAATGCTATTGGTGGAAATTTGATTTTTGAAGGAAGTAAAAAACAGTTTTTCCCAGGTGAATCAACATTAAAAGCTTGCGAAGGAATGATGGAAGCTGATTTTATGCGCGTTTTATTAGCAGCTATTATTGTTGAACAAAAGAATAAAAAATTGGTACTTAAAGATACGAATGGCAATCAAGCAGTTTTCATTAGATAAATGAGTGGTTTAAAACGTTTTTTTGAAGAAGGTAAATTAGAATCAGGTTGTGATGAAGCCGGTAGGGGTTGTTTAGCCGGACCTGTTTTTGCTGCAGCAGTCATTCTCAATCCTAAAAAAAGAATAAAGGGATTAGATGATAGCAAAAAGTTGACTGAAAAACAAAGAGAAGAACTTCGACCAGAAATAGAAGAAAAGGCTTTGGCTTGGGCAGTTGCTTCGATGACAAATCATGAAATTGATAAAGTGAATATCTTAAAAGCAAGTTTCCTTTCGATGCATAAAGCTTTAGACCAACTAAAAATCAAACCTGAAACTTTATTAATTGATGGCAATAGATTTATTAAATACCTCGATATTCCACATCATTGTATCATTAAAGGTGATTCGAAATTTCAGAGTATAGCAGCTGCATCTATTTTAGCCAAAACGCATCGTGATGAATTCATGCTGAATATTCATGAGATACATCCGAAATACAATTGGAAGAAAAACAAAGGTTATCCAACAAGCGACCACCGCGCTGCCATTGCAGAAAATGGTCCAACTGAATTTCATCGAATGTCGTTTAGGTTATTAAACGATCAATTGACTTTGTTTTAAAATTATTCAGACCAAATTTCAAAAGCTCTTTCTGCTTGCGCATGAAGCATTTCTAAACCGTTTTTTGTTTTAGCTCCTTTTAATCTGCATTCCTCCAAAAAGCGCGTTTCATCAGGATTATAAATCAAGTCAAAACAATAGTGATTTTCATTCATGAATTCATAAGGAATTGGAACAAGATTTTCTGGGTTCGGATGCATGCCAACAGGACTACAATTGACAATTAACTGACTTGTTATAAAATGATTTTCGCTTAAATCTTCATAAGCTAATTTTCCTTTATTTTGATTACTCGTTCTTCCAACTAAAATTACTTGTATCCCTAGTTTTTTTAGGATGTAAATTACAGCTTTTGCAGCACCTCCGATTCCAATTACAATTGCTGATTCAGGCTTTTCGTTTTCAAGAAAATTTTGTAATGATTGTTCAAAGCCAAATGCATCTGTATTATAACCTTTCAGATGAGTTTCACCATTTTTGTTTTTTGTTATTTTGATACAATTTACTGCACCAATTTCTTCTGCAGTTTTATCAAGTTCATTTAAATTTGGAATGATATTTTGCTTATGAGGAATGGTTACACTTAAGCCATTTAAATTTGAATGATTTTCTAACAAATTTTTGAATTCATTTATGTTTTCAAAAGGGTAATTTTCGTACCTAGAATCCAACATGTTTAATTCACGAAATTTGTTTTCGAAATAAGCTTTCGAAAAGCCATTTTTTAAAGGAAATCCTATTAAACCTAATTGCATTTTTCAAAGGTAAGGGAATTGAAAGAAATTGATTTTTCGATAAACTTTAAATTTATTTTAGACTTGTCTAAAAATATATTTTGTGAATTCTAAAAATTTCATCACTTTTGTAGCGTGATGAAATTCAGATTATTGTGTTTATTTCTGTTTGTATGTTTTGGAAGTCTTAAGGCTTCTGAGGTAGAAGGTTTAGTGAAATCAGACAATGAGACACTTCCTTTTGCCGTGGTTTTTGTTCAAGAAACCAAATTTACTGTTCAGACAAATGAAAATGGATTTTATAAAATTGATAACCTGAAGTCTGGTACCTATCATTTTCAGGTTTCTTATGTAGGTTATCAATCTGTTATTCGAAAAGTTGTTATTAAGGAAAATCAGAAACTTAAACTCAATTTTAATTTACAATCACAAGCATTCGGACTAAATGAAGTTGCTGTTACTGGCACGATGAAAGAGCAATCGCGTTCGGCCTCTCCGGTTCCAGTTGAGATTTTTTCGCAGAAGTTTTTTCAGAAAAGTGGAAGTACTAATTTGTTTGAAGGTTTACAAATGGTAAATGGTGTTTTGCCAACCATGAACTGTAATGTTTGTAATACTGGAGATATTCATATCAATGGTTTAGAAGGTCCTTATACCTTGGTTTTAATTGATGGAATGCCGATTGTAAGCGCATTATCATCTGTTTATGGTTTAAGTGGAATTCCGAATTCATTGATTGAACGTGTGGAAGTTGTAAAAGGTCCTGCTGCTAGTTTATATGGTAGCGAAGCAGTTGGTGGATTGGTAAATGTAATTACTAAAAAACCAGAAAAAGCGCCTTTTATTTTTGTTGATATGATGGCTCATTCTACCTTGGAAAAGAACCTTGATTTTTCAATTAAAAGTAAACATAAAAACGCTTATCAACTTACCGGAATTAACTTGTTTCATTTCTTAAATCGACTTGATGTTAATGATGATGGATTTACTGATATACCAACCCAATTAAGGTTTTCTATTTTTAATAAATGGCAGTATGGAAAAAAGGATTTTGAAGGTTCTGTTGCTTCAAGATTTTTTACTGAAAAACGATTTGGTGGCCAATTAAATTTTGATGACAAATGGATGGGAACCGATAGTATTTATGGCGAAACAATTTATACAAATCGTTTTGAGTTAATTGGAAAACAAGCTTATAAAATAAATAATCAAGCTTTTAATTTACAGTATTCTTATAATTACCACGACCAATATTCAGCTTATGGAACAACCTGGTTTATTGCTCGTCAACACACAGGTTTTCTTCAAAATACAATTAATAAAAAACTAGGTTTAAGGCACGATTTACTTGCAGGAGCGAGTTTAAGGTATACTTGGTACGATGATAATTCAATTGTTACATCAAGTTCAGATGGAAAATTTAATCAACCCATCAATACTTATTTGCCAGGAATATTTGTTCAAGATGAAATTTCAATTCATACAAACCATACTTTATTACTTGGTTTGAGGTATGATTATTATAAAAATCATGGCAATATTTTTTCACCAAGAATTAATTATCGATTCAAACCCAATCAAACAGAAACTTGGCGTTTAAGTGTAGGAAATGGATTTAGAGTTGTGAACTTATTTACAGAAGATCATGCCGCTCTTACAGGCTCGAGAACAGTTATTATAAAAGAAGAATTCAAGCCAGAACAAAGTTGGAATGCTAATTTGAATTACAATAAATTTATCAATTTTAAAAAGGGATTTTTAAGTATTGATGCCAGTATGTTTTATACCTTTTTCAATAATAGAATTCAAGCTGATTATGATACCGACCCTAATGCAATTATTTATGCAAATTTAATGGAACATGCTGTTTCAAGAGGATTAACTTTAAACACTGAATTGAGCTTTACTTTTCCAATAAAACTCAATGCTGGAATAACGGTAATGGAAGTTTATACCATGTTCCCAACAGCTTCGGGTGGCTTAGAAAAACGACAACAATTACATGCACCGCCATTTTCGGGAACCTACCAACTTTCTTATGAATGGAGAAACATGGATATGAGTTTTGATTTAAGTGGTCAGGTTTATAGTCCAATGCGTTTACCTATTTTACCAAACGATTTCAGACCAGAGTATTCACCTTGGTTTGGTTTGATGAATTTGCAGGTTTCTAAAAAATATAAAAAAGGAATTGAAGCATATTTGGGAGTAAAGAATCTACTGAATTTCCTTCCAAAAAATCCGATAATGAGGCCATTCGACCCATTTGATAAAACAGCAAACGACCCGATTAATAATCCAAATGCCTATACATTCGACCCATCCTATAATTATGCTCCCATGTTAGGAAGTAGAATTTACGCTGGAATTCGTGTGACAATCAGATAAATTTACCTGCTTTAAGCTATTAAACTGCACAGAATTGTTTGAATTGGCTTAATTTTGCAGTATGGAAGTAAAATCTGCAGTTTTTAAAATGAGTGTTCCGGGTTTAAAGGAATGTCCAAAAGCCATTTTTCCGGAATATGCTTTTATAGGCAGAAGTAATGTTGGGAAATCATCGCTCATAAATATGTTGTGTAAGAAAAAGGAGTTAGCAAGAACTTCATCTACACCGGGTAAAACAGTGAGCATGAATTACTTCATGATAAACGATAATTGGTATTTGGTAGATTTACCAGGATATGGATTTGCAAAAAGAAGCAAAGAAAAACGTCATGAATGGAGCAGTGCACTATCGAATTACCTTCAAAAACGAGAGCCATTAGCTTGTGTTTTTGTTTTGGTTGATTCAAGAGTACCGCCGCAAATGAATGATATTAGCTTTATTAATTTTCTTGGACAAAATCAAATTCCGTTTTGTGTTGTTTTCACTAAACTAGATAAATTAAAATCTGCAGAAGCTGATGCAAATATTGAAGCATTTTGTGCTGAACTAGCTTTAGATTGGGAACAAATGCCACAAATGTTTAAAACATCGGCATTAGACCAAACAGGCAGAAAAGAGATTTTAAACTTTATTGGTAAAATAAATGATGAATTTTGGAAAGCCAGAAAAAACGCCAAAATCATTTAAAAACATCTTATTAAGTACAAATAAATTCGCAGTCGAATTGACTGAATAAAAATGAAAGAAATTAAACCGGATCAAAGTTCATCGAGTTCAAAAAAAGAGCAGGTAGAAGCAATGTTCGACAGCATTGCTCCGAAATATGATTTTTTAAATAGGTTTTTATCATTGGGAATTGATAAAGGATGGAGAACAAAAGCCATGAAAGCTTTAAAACCATATCAACCTAAATTAATTTTGGATGTAGCAACCGGAACAGGTGATTTGGCATTAGAAGCCGTGAAGGTTTTAAATCCTGATGAAATTATTGGACTCGATTTGTCTGAACAAATGTTGCAGGTTGGAAGAGTTAAAATTAAAGATGCTGGATTGGGTTCAAAAATTTCGATGGTAAAAGGTGACAGTGAAAATTTACCTTTTGATAACAATAAGTTTGATGCAATAACTGTAGCATTCGGCGTTAGGAACTTTCAAAACTTAGAAGCAGGATTGAAAGAAATGCACAGGGTATTAAAAGTAGGAGGAAGGGTAGCTATATTGGAGTTTTCTAAACCAAGTGGTTTTCCATTTAAGCAAGTATTTCAGTTTTACTTTAAAAATATTCTTCCAGTTTGGGGAAATATGTTGTCGAAAAGCAGCAATGCTTATACTTATTTGCCTGAATCGGTTCAACATTTTCCGGAAGGACAAGAATTTGCCTCAATTTTATTAGCTTGCGGATATAAAGATATTTCGGTACAACCTTTAACATTTGGCACTTGCACACTTTATTTGGCAGGAAAATAATTTTTGTTTTGCTTTTAGTAACGAAAGCAATTTTATCGGCTGCTCAACCTAATTTAGAGCAGTACGATAACCGCGTTTTGCATTTTGGATTTACCTTAGCAACCAATTTGGGTAGAGCTCATTTAAATGTAAAAACACTTGAATTACCAAAAGACACTTTGCGTCAGGTTAATGCTAAAGTTTTTCCTGGAATTGGATTAGGAGCTATCACAAATTTGCATATCAACGACAATATGGATATCAGATTGATGGCACCAGTTATTTCGTTTGTACAAAGAAACCTAGTATATCAATTTGAAAACTCTAGAGATGAAGTAAAAATTGAATCAGCCTATTGTGATGCATCTTTGTTATTTAAGTACAAATCAGCAAGAAGAAAAAATACCAGATTGTATGTAATTGGTGGTGCTCGCATGAGTTACGATTTTGCATCAACCATAAAGAAAAACAGAGGATTACAAGACCCAGTTGTATCATTAAATCCAATAACTTATGGTTGGGAAGCAGGAGTTGGATTTGACTTTTACTTCGAATACTTCAAGTTTTCACCAGAGCTAAAAGCCTGCCAAACCTTTGGCAACGCCATGTATAGAGATGGCTTTATTTTTACCAATTATATCCAAAGCATCTCACCGCAATTGATACAATTTTCATTGCATTTCGAGTAGGGACGGACGGACGTCCGTCCCTACATACCCCCAAAATGCAATTTCCCAATCCAAGTAGGGACGGACTGCAGTCCGTCCCTACTGCTGAAACTATTTCTTTTTCCATTTGTTTATCTTTATTACCTTATTCACCTATGGAAAACCTTAGAGTCCAAATTATTGAAAGCATTGTTATTTTGCTTGTTTATGTTTCCTTGTATTTTGTTATAAAAACGATCGTCAATAATTTTCTCAAAAAAACATCTCTTGAAAAGGGTAGACGTAAAATGGCCATTAGAACGGCTCAGTTATTTACTACTATTGGTGCTATCATTTTACTTACAGGGGTTTGGGGATTTAAACAAAATGAAATTTTAGTTTTTGCAAGTACCGTTTTAACTGCATTAGGTATTGCCTTTTTTGCTCAATGGTCTTTGTTGTCAAACATTACTTCTAGCATTATTTTGTTTTTTAATCATCCTTTAAAAATAGGACATACTTTAAAAGTGCTCGATAAAGATTGCCCTTTCGAAGGCGAAATCACACATCTTACTTATTTCTTCGTTCACATTAAAACCAAAAGCGGTGAAATCATTACCATTCCCAATTCATTGGTTCTTCAAAAGTCAATTTCTATTCTAGAAAAAAAGGATGAATAAGTTTTTAAATGCCGTATTGGTTTTCCTATTTTTAGGCTTAAGTCAATTTGTTTTTGCTTTTGATTTAGGTACTTGGAACATCATCAACTTAAAGTATAAACATACTAAAAATTTAAGTTTATTTGGCGAAGCTCAATTAAGGTCATTAAAAATGTATGACCAATTTCACTATTACGAATACAAAGGCGGAGTAAATTATAAATTTAAAGATAATGTAGTTTTTACTTTAGCAATGGGTTCTTATCAAACCTATAAAGAAGGTGGTAATTTTGAATTGCCAAAAAATAACAATGAAATAAGAATTTGGCCTCAAATAACACTTTATCAGAATATTGGAAGTTTAAGGGTGGAACAAAGGTACCGATCAGAATCAAGGTTTACCACAAGAGGATACCGGAACAGATTCCGTTATAGATGCGGATTGTCGTACCCATTTGGAAAAGACATTGATGGTTTTAAACCCTATCAAATTGGTATAAGTAATGAGTTGTTTTTTACAGATACCGAACCCTATTTTGAACGGAATAGAATACTCATGTCGTTTCAAATAAAACCTTCTAAAGCAACATCAATTCAAGTTGGTTATTTGCATCAGTTCGACTATAAAATTAACGATGAAACGGGTAGAGATTTTCTTCAAATTGGATATTTTATTGAACTTTAAAATTATTTAAAAATAAAATCAGGCATCATTCTGGATTTTCATCAGCCCTTAATCTCAGTATATTTTGTTTACAATTGCTTAATTTCAGCGCATTATTGTTGCGTGAATGTTAATTAATTTGTTTAAGCACATTTAATCATGAAAAGGAATTTAACAAGCGTAGTTTTATCAATATTATTAATTACTTCTTTGGCTTTTAAAAGCAAGGAAAAATTAGAATTTAATCCCAAACTGACAGCTTATTGTGAAGCAATTCGTAGTAAATTCAATGATATTCCAAGTGAAAGAAAATCAGAATTAAAAGAGATAGCAAATTTTATACTTGAACAAAAAAAGCAGCATCTTCCTTCTAATTTGCTTTTTGTTTGCACGAGCAATTCTCGTAGAAGTCATATGGCACAGGTTTGGGCACAAATTGCTTCTTATTATTATGGAATTGATAGTGTTTTTACATTCTCTGGTGGTACCGAACAAACTAGAGTAAATATTAATGCAATCGAGGCTTTTCAACGCGCTGGTATTGAAATTTATTCAAACAATCAAGGTGATAATCCATTGAGGTATGTTCGAATTGGAGATAAATGGAATCCTTGGGTAATTTTCTCGAAAAAATATACAGATTCAACCAATCTTAAAACAAATTTTGCAGCAATTATGGTTTGCGCTGAAGCAGATAAAGCTTGTCCTTTTGTTGAAGGTGCTGAATTAAGAATTGGCTTGCCTTACCAAGATCCAAAGGAGTTTGATAATTCTCCTTTAAAGGCTGCTAAATATGATGAAAGATGCAAACAAATTGCAACAGAAATGTTCTTTGTGATGGATATTGTTTCTAAAGGTAAATAGGATTGTTGTTTTAGTGTCTTGATTTTTTTCGATTGATTTTTAACATTTCAATTAAAGTGATTTTACATGAGACAAAAAAACAAATTTATTCTCGCTTTTTTGGGATTGTTCCTATTGAATTCTAACTGCTTTGCTTCGAATATTGATTCCTTGTTTTTGTCGAAACCCAAACTTAAACCCTACCAATTAAAATCAATGGAAGGGCGTTCCTTTTTATACGGAATAGTCAATTCGCCTGCTTACATAAGAAAGTTTTTACATCCTGTGAATGCAGCATCTCCTGAGTTGAAAAATTATTTCGAAAAGCAAAAGGCGATGATAAAAAATTTGCCGATTGCAAATCCTAATAATACCAACCAAGTATTAATAAACATTGTAGGAGATATCATGTGGCTTCGAAACAATTGGACCGATTTTATGGATACTGCTATTCAACATAAAATCAATCAAAGCGATTTGTTCATTGGTAATTTGGAAACAATTATCGATACCACTAAAAGCATCAATAAATTTTGGTTCGATTATAGAACTTATAATTCAAGTAAAGACCTTTTAAATATTTTACCTTCAAATAAAACGATGCTTTCGATTGCAAATAACCATAGTTTAGATAATGGTTTTGTTTCACTTCAAAATACACAAAGACTATTAAATAATCGTGCAATTTTAAACAATGGTATTAAAGAAATAAATGATAAAAGATACACATCATTTACTTGCAAAGGAATTAAAATTGGTTTCTACGCATGTACCTGGGGAGTAAATAATCCTAAAGCAAAAGACCAAGATAAACTACAGATACAAAACGGAATTGCTCCTTATAATAGTAGTTCTACAATTCAAATTCAGGACATTCAATTGGCACTTCAACAAATGCACAATGATGGAATTGAATTCAAAATTATTTCAATGCATTGGGGATATGAATATGAGTTTTATCCAAGAGAAAATATCATCAAATTAGCTCATCAAATTGCACAAGCTGGAGCAAATTTAATCATCGGTACACATCCTCATGTTTTCCAAGGTTCTGAAATTATTCATACCAACAATAATAGCTTAGATTCCACTTCTCATAATTCATTGGTTAACTATTCACTTGGAAATTTTTGTACCAGTATGTACAGCTTAGAAACTCGTTTAGGTGTGATTGAAACACTCAGATTACAAAGAAACGCTGCTGGTAAAATTGAATTTACTCAACCTGAATTCAACTTCGTTTACAATGTTCCACATAAAGGAAAACAAAAACGGAAACTGCTTTTTTTAGATGATTATATCATTAGATATCCTAAAAAGGCCAATCAGAAATTTATTAAAAGGGTATCGGAAATTAAACGAATATTGGAATAAAGAATCAGTTTTTAATTCAAGATTAATAACATTTTGCATTCCTTAATACCCAGGGCTGAAGCCTCTGGGCTATTAAGGAATGAGCGATTATAATCTCCTCGTAATCTTTTCCAATATCTCTTTTTTCCAAGCCATAAAATCACCTTCTAAAATGTGTTTTCGGGCTTCCTGACTCAACCAAACATAAAAGCTTAGGTTCTGAATGCTGGCTATGCTTGCGCCTAACATTTCATTACATTTTATCAAATGTTTTACATAGGCTTTTGAGTAATCGGGTGTGAAAATGGGGTCTAATGGCGAATAGTCCAATTTCCATCGTTCATTTTTTATGTTGATGATTCCTTCTGATGTGAAGATAAATCCATGACGTGCATTTCTAGTTGGCATTACACAATCAAACATATCAACTCCTAATGCTATACTTTCCAAAATGTTTTCAGGAGTACCAACGCCCATTAAATATCGTGGTTTGTCATAAGGTAAAATATCACAAACCAGGTCTGTCATTTCATACATTTGTTCTGCTGGTTCACCTACACTTAATCCGCCAATTGCATTTCCATCCATTCCTTGGTCGGCTGCAAATTGTGCCGATTCTTTTCTTAATTCTGGATATACACTTCCTTGTACAATTGGAAACAAACTTTGGTAATGTTCGTATAATGGTTCCGTTTCTTTATAACGAGTAATACACCTGCTTAACCATCGGTGAGTAAGGTGCATCGATTTTCTTGCATAGTTGATGTCACATGGGTAAGGTGGACATTCATCAAATGCCATGAAAATATCTGCTCCAATGGTTCTTTGAATATCTGTTGCATCTTCTGGTGAAAGAAAGATTTTTGCTCCATCTAAATGCGAGCGAAATGAAACGCCTTCTTCTTTTATTTTTCTGATTTCACTCAAACTAAAAACTTGATAACCTCCGCTATCTGTAAGCATCGGACGGTCCCAGTTCATGAATTTGTGTACACCTCCAGCTTTGCTTATTACTTCTAAACCTGGACGTAAATAAACATGGTATGTATTGGCTAATATTATTTGTGCTTGAACTCTTTCAGCTAAATCTTTTTGTGAAACTGATTTTACAGTAGCTTGAGTGCCAACCGGCATAAAAATTGGGGTATTTATCGGACCTCTTGAGGTTTCAATAACTCCCGCTCTGGCTTTTGAGGCAGCATCTTTCGACTGAATAGTAAATTTCATGAACGGCAAAGGTAAAAAACTGAGTCAAACCTACAAGAACATAAACACAACAATGAATCAATACAAATCTATTACATTTGGCCATGCATATTATTGATTTGCCATTTAATCAACTCATTGGTTTAAGTGTATCAGATAATCCTGAGTATTTCTTGATGTTGACCAATGATAACAAGTATACAAACCATGTGAAGACTGTTCATGCAGCTGCTCTTTTTGCATTGGCCGAAGGAACTTGTGGTCACTTTTTGCTAACAAAATTTGATGGTATAGAAGGTGATGTTTTTCCTTTACTCAGGAAATCGGAAGTGAAATATAAAAAACCTGCAATCGGGAAAATTTACTCAAAAGTGCAATTGGTGAATGATACAATTGAATCATTTACATCAAATTTTATTGAAAAGTCGAGGGCTTTGATGCTTTTAAAGGTTGAATTATTTGATGAAAATGGAGTGCTGGTTTTTCAAGGTGATTTTGAGTGGTTTGTAAGCAAAGTCACGAATTCACAATAATTTTGAAAAACACAGGTATTTCAGAAAATCATTTCTTTTAAACAATAGTTTGGCAAATAATTTGCTATAGTTGATACTTGCAGTTCCAAATCATGAGAGATTTTTTCAGCTTAGGCATAATAGATAAATACATACTTAAAAAGTACTTGCAGACCTTTTTCTACTCGGTTTTGCTTTTTACTTTGATTGCTATCTTTATTGATATCAGTGAGAAAATAGATGATTTTATTAAACGTAAGCCTCCTTTAAGTGTGCTTATTTTTGATTATTACATTTTTTTCATTCCCTATTTTATGGGTTTGTTTAGCTCGGTTTTTGTGTTTTTAAGTACGCTTTTCTTTAATTCAAAACTGGCTCAAAACACAGAAATTATTGCCATTTTAAACAGTGGATTAAAATACCCAAGATTTTTAAAGCCTTATATGATAGGTGCTTTTGTATTGTTTGTGGTTTTTTTAATACTCAATACTCAGGTTTTACCTTATTGCGATAAATACCGATTGAAGTTTGAAGATGATTGGATTCATGACCATGTTCAAACCCAAAATAACAATATTTTTAATATGTTGGATGAAGACAATATCATTCACATGGAATCTTTTAATTATGAAGACAGTGTTGGTTTTAACTTCACTTTAGAGTCTTTAAAAGATGGAAAATTAGTTGAAAGAACTTTTGCAAACAGATTGTTGTGGAACAAAGAAAAATCCTGCTGGACATTCGAAGGTTATACACGTCGTCTTTTTGATGGTGAACGTGAATACCTAATCAAGGGAATTACCATGGATACTGTACTGAAAATTAGTCCTGATGAGTTTATTGTGAAAACCAATTATGTATCATCAATGACCAATCCTGAGCTTACAGAATATATCAGAAAAGAAACTGAAAAAGGAAATCCTAAAGTAAGTAAATACAAGGTTGAATTGTATAAACGTACCATGGTTCCGGTTGCATTTTTTGTATTGACCTTATTGGCTGTTGCTGTATCATCACAAAAAAGTAGGGGAGGAACAGGTTTTCATTTGGGCATTGGAATAGGAATGACCTTTTCTTATTTATTGGTGATTCAAATCTTTAGCACCATGGGTAATTCAGGTGTTTTGGCGCCTTCATTAGCAGTTTGGATTCCTACAATTGTTTTCTTTTTAATTGCCTTATATTTATTAAAAACAGCACCAAAATAGTTTGAAGTTTAATAAGTATCTCGTCCTTCATTTTATTATTCTCCTTTGGGGATTTACACCTGTTCTTGGCAAGCTAATTACGCTTCCTGCAATTGAATTGGTTTGGTGGCGATTGTTATTTTCTTTGATTAGTTTGTTTGTTTATGCAAGATTTAAAGGAGTTTCATTTCGACTTCCAATAAAAAACATCTTACCCTTATTAGGATGGGGAACTGTTGTAGGAGCACATTGGTTTTTCTTTTACCATGCCATCAAAGTTTCAAATGTTTCTGTTGCTATGATGGGATTTAGCAGCATTACATTATTTGCTAGTTTGCTTCAACCTTTAATGCTAAAAAAGAGATTCTTTTGGGGTGATTTGATTTATGGCTTGGTCATCATGATTGGACTTTGGATTGTTACAGCTGCTGAAACGGTTTACTTTTCAGGGATTGTATTTGGAATACTAGCTGCATTTTTAGGCGCTTTGTTTGGTGTTTATAATGGAAGTTTAATCAACCGATACGATTCAGCCCAAATAACCTTGTTTGAGTTCTTAGGCGCATTTTTATTAATGACAGGCGTGAGTTATTATGAAATGATGGATTTGGGTTTGACATTTAGCTTTTTGCCATTTTCATTTCCCGATACCAATAACTTAATTTTCTTATTGATATTAAGTATTCTTTGTACCACTTTGGCTTTTACTTTAAGTGTTGAAATATTAAAGAAAATTGATCCATTAACAGTCATCATTACCAATAATTTAGAACCTATTTATGGTGTAGTTTTTTCTGTTTTGTTGTTCAAAGATTCTGAGATTATGTCGGGAACATTTTATATTGGAGCCGCTATTTTATTGGTTTCTATCTTTAGTTATCCGCTAATAAAAAGG
>JAIYDG010000032.1 GCA_027487625.1 Bacteroidota bacterium | reverse complement strand
CTCCGACACGGCGAGAGATGCTCCTGCACATTCCGGAGAAGAGGCTCAAAGGAGGACCTTATTTTTTCTTCCAAGTACTGAATCACCGAAATCCAGAAGGTGAGTTTAAAAAACTACACTTTGCCTGATTTAGGATATTGTTGCCGGTGGTGATTTTCATAATCAGCATGAAATATACATGAAAACTTTAATTTTAAAGGATTCGACAGCTTCGCTGGAGAGTTCAAGAAAGCCAATCCACAGAAAAAGGAGATAGAGCTCAAGTACAGATTCTGCGCATCGGGCCACGGTAAGTGCGCAAGGACTACTTGAATAAATGAAAAACCACTACTGTCAAACATCCAACCTTAAACCCAACGTTATGAACGCTTTCAGGTAAATGGTTCCAGACCAGCTTTCCAGTCAACGTCCTATACCACATAGTGCGCGTCAACAGGCTTCAATACGGGAAACTTCAAAAAGCAAGGATGTGCCCTCCATTTGATCCAAAAGAGAACCTCAGGGAAAGTATTAATTTTAAAACGTTAATTTTAAATAAGGACGTTGTTAGGATTAACATTATGTTTGTTAAATATTTTATTACTTCCTTTGCAGTCCATGTCCCAAAGCGATATCGTGAACTACTTGACCAAATTGCAGAAGGGAGAGTTCTTCTTCTACCACCTACAACACACATCCCATGTCGGACAACTGCGTGCGAAGTAAGTAATATGCGATGTTAAAAATGTGTAAAAGATGCGACTCATTTCAAAAGCATAGGTTCATGTTTTGTTTCTCCAATCAGGGCAATGGAGCACAACAACGTCCTAGTCAAAAACGGAGACCTGTTCAACATCCTGCATAAGCCAACGACATGGGAAGATACTCTCAAGGTTTCCGACTTCCGGTATGTCAAAAGGGTGACAAGGAGGGAGGCAAAGGTGATCAGCGCGGAATTCTTCGAGGGACAGACAGGCAGCGACAGCACATCGGAAGACGAAGATTTGGGTTATCAACCAGACGGAAATCAGTACTTGTCCGATTCCGACCTGGAGATGAGCGTGGAAAAATTCCTGTAATGGGATTAATTGAAATAGCACTGATTTGTGATACGTATGACGATATTGTGATATATCAGAACTTGTGCAACCTGTGTAACAGTAGGATAAAATGACACAAAATGTCAATGTCTTAGAAGCCGAAACTGGACTTACCAATGTCCATAAAAATTATCTGGGTTAGGAATACCAATTAACCAAAGTTTGATGTGAAAACTAACTTTCACATAGCATTCAATCTAACCGTTCAATAATCATTTTCATTCCTGTTCATGTGTACCATTGTTGACATACGCGCCAGTTTCACATAACTTTTCATAGTTGTAGCCAAATTTTTTAAAAGGTATAGGAATACCAATAAATGTAACAAAATTGATGAGCAATGTGTCTTGCACACAAAATAGCAATAATTATAACCTGTCTTTGAAAAACATATTTTTCCAGCAACGACGAGATGGCGAGCCACTTAACAGACGGAAGACCGGCGGAACTTGGTGTGCCAGTGACCAAAACGTTGACCAAAAATTTGGATCCATTCGTCCTCATGAAGGCGACACCTTACGTGCTCAAGTATCTCATCTGCCGCGAAACCGAGGTTGTCGACGCTGAAGAGAAGCTGTTCTTCTTCCAACTGACAAGTCCCTACTATCCTGATGGTAAGACTCAAATGTGTTGTATAATGCACATAATTGCCAGATGTGTTTCAAGTTAACGATAACCTATATGTACCCAAGTTTTGTGCTTCCTTCCAAATGTTCCAGGGTTCAGATCCTACGTTGGGAAGGTTATCTCCGTCTTAAGGAGCGAAAAGATGATGGACCTTGAGTACGAGGAGTGCGGTACTGACGGCCTAGAGGTACCTTCACGCTTCTGCTTCTCGCCGTCCATGTTCTACAACATCGCACCCGTGAACAAGTACCAGCGAGAGAAGTTGCTGAGCTCTCACGTCCACACCAGTTTCAACGCCTTCGCCCATGAGACCCACAAGGTGAAGTTCCTCTTTTTATTCAGTTTTCTCTGTATTACATGATAAAGCAAAGTATGAAATTAAGATTTCATTTCAGGAGATGAGTATCGAGCACCTGTCGGACTACCTCCGCAAAGCAACCTTTAGCGATTACGTTTATTACGAGAGGAGGGGAACGAACGGAGCGGAACTAGCATCATTGCGAACAGTGTAAGAAATTTTAGTACACTAGTACATAAGAAAAGCTATGCACTGTCGAGATTTAGAAAACTCGGTTCCACTTATTGATGAAGGAACGTTTGCAACGTGTTCATTTTGTTTCAGCCACATCGATTACGTTCCTGGTCGTGAGTGGCTGCCCGCTCAAGAGAATTACGTTATTATGAAGGTCCACGGTATTTTCAATGAGACTGACAACGCAACGGATTTCCTGAAGATCGAAGTGAGAGAGATCAAATACGTCAAACGAATCACAAAACAACAAGCAAGAACTCTGGTGGGAATATGGGAAGCATATCATAATGCCAGGAGCAGCGAGGACACCGACTAAAACATTTGTTGACAAAGACAGCTTAAAGTATAGCAGTCATCTCTTAAACTTTTAAAGTGACAGTAGTCGGACCAACAAAGACTGCTTGTTATAGCAGTCTTTTTGTATGAAACCTTTCATTGTGTACCAGTAATATGCAATTTCCCTTATTTTACGCTAAGTAATATTTGTTGTAAAATTAAGAGTAGAAGTAAAACTTATGTACATAAATATCGCTTGTCGCTCGCACTACAATTTCAATAAATAGTGTTTGGAAATAATTCGAAAAAATTTCAGTGCTTATACTGTCAAACTTTGAATAAAACTTTTACTTTGCAGCAAAGACGAAATGCCTGCCACAGGAAGAGGAAAGCCGCGTGCACTTCGCGTACCCATCTCGCATGAACTAACGCCGGACATGGATCCCTACACGGTGAATCCAGCAACTCCTTACTTCATCAAGTACTCTATCTGCGTTGAGGACGAACTTTTCGCTCCGAACAGGATGTTCTTCTTCCAGCTCACACGCCATGAAAACCCCGAAGGTAAATTTTTGTTATCCAGACATAAACCATGTGAATAAGTTATGACGTACATTACAGCACTGCGTACTTAATTCCTTTTGCAGGCTATCAGTCCTACGTCGGAAAGGAAATCTGTGTAAACAAACCTGAAGTCGCGATCGAACTGCAGTATCAGGAGTGTTGCACAAACGGAGAAGATGAACCCATGCGGGGGGCCTTCACACCCTGGATGTTCATTAATCTGGTCGTCATCAACGAGTACCAGTACCAGAAGTTGCTCAGCCCAGACGTGCACTTCAGCTTCGACGCAAAAGACTTTGTCTCGCACAAGGTACTATCTTATTTGATAATAAGTATAAGCGAAATAATGTAGCTAGTGAGGATAACGAATAAGAATTACCTGTTACCAACTTCAGGAGATGAACTTGTATCACAAGACGGACTACGTCGCGAAGATGAAGCCTGGAGATTACCTCTACTACGAGACTCGTGGTGGTTGGAGTGGAGTTGGACTCTTTCAAGACAAGTAAGTGTAAACAGCAACAAAGCACTGTCTTGACCAAGTACGGTTCACACATGGCGAAATTGCTTAATCACATTCTTGTTAAATTCTTGTAGGAGCATCGGTTACGATTTTCGTCTGGACTGGCCAAACGACACGAATTACTTGACGTTCAGAGGCGGGGATCTGTTTGATCTCTCGAGCAAGACAACCAAGATGGTCCGGATGGAGATCAGAAATCTCAAGTATTTGAAGAAATTGACGATTCAACAAGCCAGACAGCTTGCCCTCACCTTGAAGGAAGGCACGAGCCGCGACGGAGGAGAAACTCCTCCGACGCACAAAAAGTCGGCAACACCCTCCTCTCCGTCGATTACACCGTCGAGGATTCGAACAAAACCGATAAGTTGGCTTGCTGGTGAACTGCAGCCATACAAGCAGATGAGCAAGACTCCTTACTTTAGGAGGTGGCGCACGTTTATGGACTGCTCTGTGGGCGGGCTTGAGCCTGAATACTACTTCTTCCAAGTTACAGACACCGACATGCCGGAAGGTAAACATTTTAGAAAAAATAATAAAGGAGAAAAATGACCAAACATAGGTTAACCAGTTGTGTTTTTTTTCAGGCTTCAAGTCATATGTCGGACGAGTACTGTTCGTCGACACAAAGGAAGCACAGATCCACCTGGAGTACCATGAGTGTGGATCTGCCGGAGAGGAAGCACCGTTACTCTCAGCCTTCTCCCCCTGGATGGTGACGCTCATGGAAAAGATCCCCGAGGATCAGTACGAGGACTTTCTAAGTGCAGACCTGCCCGCAAGCATGAATCCGCAGGAATACCACCAACACCCGGTAAAGTGTCTTTGTATATATTTTTGGAGGTTAGATTGGCAGTAGCTGAAAAGCAATTGAATGTACTTAATCATTTACATTTCAGGTGATGACTTTGGACTACATGTCTCAGTTTCTGCGGAAGGTCGGGAAAGGATACGAGAAAGACAAAGACAAAGGGAAAGAGTACGTCTACTACGAGAAGAAGGACGGCGAAAAAGGAGGAGGATGGGTCACCCACGTGTAAGTAACATAGGCTGCAAAAGATGATGCATGTTTGCTTTTGAATATGACAAGTAGACCATTTATTTCTTGTTTATTTTTTATAGCGAAGTTCGTTACGATAGAAATCCTGTTAGTGAGTCGCTCTATCTTCCGGACAACTACTTCAGCCTCACCGACAGCCACACTTTCAAAAGTTCCGAAATCAAAGTCACTGAGTTGAAATATCTCAAGACTATGACGCGAGCTCAGGCCTACCAATATGCCGGCTTCATGCAAGATTGTGAAGAGGAGTGCAGCACAACAACACCAGCAATTTAAGTTCAATTCAATTAAGCTTAATTGAAAGTAAATGACTCCATTCAATTGCTGTCACAACGTTTGCGAACTCTATTTTCTGTAGCAAGCTGCCTTGCATGGCTGCCTTTAATTACAAAGTTGACACTGTGTTCTCTGTTCTTACAACCAAATGTAACAAACAGCCTAGAATGGCTGTATTTCCAAAATGCGACATCTGTATGTATAGTAAAATGTGTATTGTTGTATCTTGATTGTAAAGATAAGGAAAGTAAATTCAAACAATGAATGAAAGTAAAAGATGGTGCAACTAATTGCTATACTAAAAAAAATTTGAAATTTCTTTCAGGTATCGTCATCGACATGTGGATTCTGAAGCAACTGCGTGACTTTGTGGTATAATATATTGCAAGCACGAAACTGTTATTGCCAGTGAAATAGTTGGCAATTTAGAAAGTTACTTATGAACATTAATTTTCTAACTTGAATTTGTTATTCCATATCAATAACAGATACGTTGCGCTGTCACTTATATGCCAGCAAGCAAGACTTGACGACTTCAACTTATCGGACCCCAATGCTTCGGCCGGAAGACTTGAACAACAACTTATGGATGTCAGGAAAGCAGTTTTGGAACTCAGGTGTCGAACTGAAGGTAAGTGCTTTTCAACCTCGCAAGTAATGACCAGAAACCTGTTGTTATGAATTTAATGTCCATTTAGTTTCAAGTCCGAAACAATTTAAAGCAATTCAAGTACAACAACTTTTTTCCAGCTCACGTCAATGAGAGAAAGGAGGTCCTGAGAAAAATCAAGGAGGGACTCGAAACCGTCGTCTACCGAGCGCCGAAGATGCAAGAATGGATCAGAATGGACATGGTGTACAACGCACACTCTGATGCCGACACACCAAGACCGGAAGGAAACATTGCGCTACTGAAAGTCCATCAATACTGCGTTAGTCACCATCATGAGATGGAAAGAAGTGGAGAATTTGATCGCCGAGACCTGATCGCGTACCTCAACTGGGCTATCGACTGGTTCTCCAAATTTGAGCCCAGAGCAGATTCCCCAGAGGAATCCGACAAGGATGACGCAATTGTAAACCTTACATCCCAACGCGAAAGGCTCGTGGAAGAGGAAATGCGCATGAGAATCCGTAGACATGAAAGGTTCCGTGCCACTGTTCCAGAGTGAAACAAGACTGAGAACAATTTATTTCGCGTCTTCTAATTAAACAGGATGGCCATTAGTGCCCTCTTTCTTTGTTTGTCCGGACTCATGATAAAAGTGTTTTGGCAATATGTCTTAGTACAGGATGGCCATTAGTGCCCTCTTTCTTTGTTTGTCCGGACTCATGATAAAAGTGTTTTGGCAATATGTCTTTGTACAGGAGGCCGTTAGTGCCCTATTTGATAGTTAATCATACATGACCAATAATCAAAACCTACTTAGATTTGCTCTTTTGTATACGTATTTCTAATTTTGTTATACTTCGAGATTGTACAAAGTTTTAAAAAGATAAGGAAAGAAAATTCATGCAATGAATGAAACTTAATGTCAGTTAAAATAAGTGAATTTGATACTTAAAAAAAATCTAATTTCTTTTTCAGTTATCGACATGAAGACTTACAAGGAAATCCACGACTTTGTGGTAAAATGTCATACTGCCAACTGTTATTGCAAATGGAATAGTCGACAGTTTATACAATTAAGTATTTGGAGTTTCTTTCTATTTGGGATGTGATATTCCATAGCAATAACAGGTATCAACTGGCAATGGTATTGCAGTATGCAAAAGGGAGTGCCTTCGACATGTGGGACCCGGATGACTCTGCCGTTACACTTGAGCGGCACATGATGGATGCCAAACGAGCACTTTTGGACCTGAGGCCTCGTACTCGACGTAAGTGCTTTCAAGATGTTAAATATGGACCAGGAAATAGTATGAAGGTGCTATTTATATTATGTAACACCACTAAAGCTACAGAGTTTAATTGCTTTCCAGAGGACGTCATGGAGTCAAGGGCCATCATGGCTCTCATCAAAGGAGCCCTTTACAGCGTCTACCAAGCTCCCAAACTCCAACAGTGGGTCAGAATGGATGCTGTGTACGAAGCTCACACAGATGTGAACCGACGACATCGACGAGGACACAACCACCGGCTTCTGGAAGTCGCTGAGTATGTCCTTCAGGAAGAAAGGGCGATGCAAAACAGCGGAGGATTGGATCGTCGCGACCGGGTGGACTTCCTCGCCAGGGCCGTCGAATGGTACAAGTTCATCGAGCCGAGAAAAAATTCTGTGGAATACGACGAGAAGCAGCAAGCCCTTGACATGATCAAAGGTGCACTAGAACCGCTGTGGCAGGAAGAAATGCGCGTTCGTGTCCGACGACACGAAGAGTTCAATGCACGTCCGTGAACGTAAATTGTAATCATGTGATAGGCCATTAGTGCCCTCTTTTTTCTCCTCCGAACAATTTCTGAACATTTGTATCGATAGTAGGCTGCCAGTAGTGCCCTACCAAATCATTACTCATACTTCTTTTAAAATACTATTCACATCGGTTTCCACAACATGTAATAAAAGAGTTTCAGCTGAAAACATATCAATAAGTAGTGTATAGTTGTAAGACGCATTCAACTAAATTGTAATTTAAATTCCAGAGAAGATGGCTGCGAAAAATATGGCCGAATATTTTGCCAACAGAACTCCAACGGTGACACCACCTAGAGAGAGGTATCTGACGCCAAACCTCGATCAAAATCATTTGATGCCAGAAACAAGGTTCCGCAACAAGTTCTTGATTGCTACTCAACTGTTCATTACTCACTGTACACCATTGTTCTTCTTCCAAATTCTCAATGACAACAGTCCCGAAGGTAATTAAAAAAACATTTTAATTTACCAAGTTAACATTCATAATGTAAATATTAGAACCTCTACTAAGAAATATGGTTAATCATGCAAGGTGTAACGAAATATCTGAATGTTTACAGGATATGATTCCTTCATCGGACAAAGGATTCGAGTTCTGCGTTCCGGACAAAGTGGGATAGACACCATGAGGGACAAGATTGAGATCAAGTACAGATTCTGTTCTTCCGGACACGGTAACTCTTTTCTATATCGAAAGCATTACTTCCAAAAAAGTGTGGTTAAACAAGTTTGTTACTGTCGTTATATACTTTTTTATAAAAAGTTTTATTTCTTTCTTTGCAGGGACATTTCACACAGCAACAATTTCGCCCGCAGTATTCTACAACATCACCTTGATTAACCCAACTCAATACAGGAAGCTTCAAAAGCCTCTTCTAGCAGACAGCTTTGGTCGCCTTCAGAGTCATCAGGTAAAAGATGCCCAGATATTGGAGATGAGATTTTAATTTTAATTATGGTCCATGCATGAAGAAATCTCTTTATTTACAGAGAATGAGTCATCACGCAATCGATCAGTACCTCTTCAAGTGCCACGTGGGCAATTTCATTATCTTCGAAGACCACTTCCACCTGAGAAGAATCGGACAGATTCTGGACATGTAAATATTTTATAAAGCTAGAAATTAATAAGGATTCCTTTTCATGCATTGTAACCATTGCAAATGTAAACTTTTACTATAAGTAATCATAAATTCATTGTAGGAAAATCTCGAACCCATTCGGTACGGATCTAACAAGCTACGTCAAGCTGAAGACGGGAGACGTCAACCGGTTCAAAAAACCGTCAACAACCATCACAAGGAGCATCAGAACGGTTGATCTGGCCTTCGTGAAACGGTTAACGCAAAAGCAGGCAAAAAGGGAGTGGGACCGCCGGGAGATGGGCAGCGATCAACAAAACCAGAGGGACCCTCGCATGGATGACGGTGAGGACGAGGACGACGAGTACCCCGGAAGACTGTCGGACAGCGACGAAGAATCGACGCCTGAAAGATTTATCTAATATATACTGTTTATATGTGTATTTAACATGCCATGTACCTGCCTTTTAGATGATTCTGTAGTGCTAATCACGTAATCAAAATAAATATGTCCCATCAATAAATGTGTACACCTACAATGGGGTTACCCCGTAACCCCCCTGCGGGTTACGCCGTAACCCCCCTGCGGGTTGGGTAATTACTATTCCAGCCAGGTTGGGATGACGACAACTAGGTCGGCAAGGATTAAGTTTAAAAACGGTTTCGAAGGGACTATGCAATTAGTTTGGGGACACGACAAACTAGATGGGAAAAAATATTCGCGACGCAAACACTTTTTTTTCACTATTCCGATTTGGGGACATGACAAATTGGTCGGAAAATATTCAGATTTAAAACGATTCCGACGGTAGTAAGCATTATCTTTGGGAACACGACAAACTAAATTGGGAAAAATATTCGCGACGCCAAGACCTTTTTTTTCACTATTCCGATTTGGGGACACGACAACTTGGTCGGCAAGTATTCGGATTTAAAACGACTCCGACAATTGAAATTCAATGTATTTGGAAACCCGACAAACAAAAATGCGTGAAATATTCGGTACGCAAAATGTCATGTTTTATGAACTTGTTTATCGACCATCAATATGGAGCAACAGGTCGGCAACCACAATGCGGTTCAGTTTGCCGAGAACGTTTCAAGAATTTGGGTTTTACCATCAAACTCGCCAAACTAACCGACAAGTCGACTGGATACTCG
>JAIYDG010000499.1 GCA_027487625.1 Bacteroidota bacterium | reverse complement strand
TTTTTTTTTTTTTTTTTTTTTTTTTTTCCCATGTGCCCTTTAGTGTTATTCTGGAGGAGCCCTCTTCCGACCCATGCTACCCAATAAGGGCTGTCAGGGGAAAAAATCGGTGAGCTGCATGTCTGCAGTCCTCCAGACCAAGGTTCAATTGATCTATGTTTATAACAGGTAAGGATCTATGGTAGATCTATACGTTTTGTCAGGGAAACATGGTTTTTAATTTTTTTTGAAAAGAACTAAGTCATAAGTAGCCATTTGAAATATACTTCAAAGTCCAAATCCGACGAAACAGACTTCCATTAACACAACACCACCTGGCGTGCAGAGCACAACCAAGCATTAGTATTTACCAGTCAAAAAGTGTGATTGCATTGATGTGTTGTTGGATGATATATCCAATAAATGGATCATGTATGTGTTTTTAAGAAAGTTTGGTTTTAGTATGGTTATTGTGCCTATTGGCACTTTTGTAAGGGGACCTAAGTCCAATTTTTGTAAGGTGCCCTAAGGCAAGGTTTGTTTTTGTTTGTTTGTTAGGTTTGTTAGGTTCATCATTATGTTTGTCTTTTCCACCTTTGTATTGTCAATGGATGAATGTGAGCAAGTTAGAAGCATGGGTGTATTTACAATTACAAGTCAACTTTATGACTCATGTCCAATCACACCCTGTTATCACTGTTATCCCAGGTCATGAAGCATGATACGAGTGAAGAATGCCCAACCCGTGACATAACAGTCAAAGATGTTCGTTGTAAGGTTACAGCAAAAAAAGGATTCATGAGCATTTAAAAGGAGGGCCAACTTGGCCAAAATCATTTTTATTGCAAGATCCAGTTGTATATAGAAAAATATATGTAATACAGAATTGATATGGTATTTTCCATTATAATCAGTTATTTGAAAAAGCATATTAGTATTGAAAAATATGACATTCTAAATGTTTGCACATGCTCAAGTTGAAAAACAAAATAAAGGCAAAGTAAGATGGAATATTAAGCTTTAGCAGTATTAGGTCTTATCAGTGATGGGTTACAAAGCAAAGACAGAGCAATGTTTAGTATTTGAGAACAAGTGTTAATGTAGAATGAAATTTCCAGAACAAAGTACAGGTTTCTGTGGTAAAGCAAAGGCATTGGAGGAATGAGCAACAAATGCTGCTGACCTAATTTGGACTGAGAAAAATTTAATAAAAGATGACCAGAAGCTGCCATGCTTTCCAGACATGATATGTGGGTTTCACAAAGTAACCTACAAGGTAGTAAGCTACAGAGTAAAACATATTATTTGTGGGGACTTGATTTTTTGTAGGTTTCTGACAGGCAATAAGTAACAAGTATTTAGATTAGAGCAAAGGTAGGTTGGAGGCGTTCCTTGTATGAGCGACCAGCGATCTTCTTGGCTTGAGCTAGGCTGGCTTCCGATAGAAGTTTTCCGTACTTTTGGGCTGCCTCAAGGTAGAAGAGCCTTTTTTCGATTCTTTCTCCCTTGAAGCACAGCTGAGGCCGAGAATCGTACTTGTTGCAGAAGACGAACTTTCCTATGTTGGCAGGGAGCTTCTGAAGTTCTTTTGCAATGGCTTGTAGCAGATAGATCCGAACCTTTGTGGACTTGGTGGTGACATTCTGGACATAGACGTTATTCCATGATGCATGTTGATCTTTCCTGAACTGGTTTGCTTGTTGTCTGAAAAGTAGTCCCGCCTCAGTACAGTTGAAGTGAATAGTAAAGTCACTTTTGAATCCTGGCTTTGGTGCTGGGAATTTCTGGGCAAATACACGTGTAATAGCACCAGGGTGAACCTTGGTAGTGCTGACTAGATGGAGTGCAACCTCTGACAGCTCCTTTGCTGTCCCATCTTCCTTAGTGCAGGCACTCACACTCAATCCGGACACAATGACTTGATTATGATTTTTGTCATTGATGAGAGAGTCCGTGATGTCAGCCTGATTGACTGATTGCCACATCATGGAGTCAAGGGACCCATATGTGCGGTCCAACCTGTCTTCAAGAACCTCAACAGTGCCCTCCAGTGCAACCACTCTGCCGCCAAATGCAGAGGAGGTTGAAGAAACTTCCGCGATTTGTGTTGAGAGTAGTGTGTAGAGGGCCTGGATGTTAGAATCTGTAAAAACTGGTGCTGCTGGTTTATCCTTGTGACTACGTTTTGATTTAGTTGAGGATTTGTCTTCCGGGGTTGTTTCGCTTGGTCGCTTGTTCATTCCTTGTTGTCCCGTCTCCATCAATTCCGGGAACATGAAAGTGGTGATGTGCAAGTACAGTTTTGATTGAGCCGCATAATTTAGGTGAACTGAGTCCGTGAGATCATCCTTGCCGAACGTGATAAAAGGAATGTGGAAGATGCCAGGTTTGAGAGAAAGCTTTTCTCTGATTGAGTTAGCAATGTCTCCGATCCTTGATGTGAGCCAGTCTGGGGTTGATCTGAAGAATGGGGGCATGATGTAGTGTCTGGTATTAGGTCTAGATAGAGATGATTGCAGGATGGCTGCACAGTAAGTGTCCACCACTTCTCCGATCTTGACGTTAATCTCCACATCATTATTGCACAATTCCGTAGCATCAGTTATTCCATTAAGGAGGAAGCAGATCAGAATGATGGAGGCCTCGGTGATATTTTTGAGAGCCTCACATCCTGCCGTGAATGATGTGGCCGATATGTACTCAGACTTGACTGCGCCGGTCTTGTTCAACTTTTCTAACTGCCCAGTGAAGGTGTTGCGAGTGTTGGAACTCCCCACAATGACCATTTTGTCTGTCATTATGCGTTTGCAGAGCTGAAAATGTAATTAAGGTTTGTTATTTTAAGATTGAGCACTGTTAGAGACTAATTATTTTAAAGCTGTTCTCTAAGCTATCTTGCTTTGTAGAATATGCCCAACACAAATGACTTAAAACCTAAGTAGTTTCATAGTGCTTACTGAGTGTTGAGCATTTTGTGCATGTCTTTAGGTCACTGGGCCACCACACTTGGAGTATATGCTCAATTAAAATGACTTAAAACCTAAGTAGTTTCCCAGTGCTTACTTAAAATTGAGCTTCCATGAGTTTTGGTAGCAGGCAGCAAG
>JAIYDG010000713.1 GCA_027487625.1 Bacteroidota bacterium | reverse complement strand
TTTGACAATTGATAGGAATTGTAGTTGAGTACCCGAAGATGAAGTTGTAATTCTAAGTTGATTTGCTTGTTTACGTGAAAAACCAATTTTGTGATTAGGTAAAATCAGTTTTCGATGCAGTTTTCGAATTTAAAAATTCGAACTTATCTGATAACGAATAGTACCCAATATGTGATGAAGATTAATCTAGTTTTTGTGATTAAAGTAGTTCTAAATAAGAAATTCGAACATATCCAAAAACGAAAAGAAGAAAATATTAAATATGTGACTTATATTTTTTATTGGCTCTTTGAAGACATCACAATTTAGGAAACGGCATAAGGCAATTCACTTTGCATAATTGTTTCTTAAATAGGATATTTCTTAATTAGTTTGCAAATTTGTTGGGCGTTGAACTCCGTTTGCAGGAGCAGCTGCGGCAGCAGGAGGAGGAGCAGCGACAGCGACAGGTTTGACGGCCTGGACACCTTGATTTTGGCCTCCTTTGGGAAGATGGGGAGCCATCATTTTGCGATATTGGGCGAGCCACCTTGCTAAAACTCTCGCACCGTTTCGCTGATCATTCAGTTCGTCCGCCAGGAAGAGTTCATACCTCTCGCAGAGATCGGCCTGGCCTTCACGTTCTGCACGGAATGCGGACACAGGCAGCTTGACGAGTCGAAGGTTGTAGTTGTGGAGACGGACCATCATATTGGAACGATCTACAGGCTTGTAAACCTTGGTTTCGTCCAAAAGGAGGCCAAGTAGATGCTCTGACTTAGCCGCGCAGTGATCCCGTTCTTCCTGGATTTGCTCGGGTGTTTTGCGAGGCATTCGCGGGGCTCTTGAAGCTCCCCGGCCTCGTGAAGCTCCCCGGCCTCGTGAAGCACCCCCACGTGAAGTACTTGTCTTTGCCATTTTTTAACAGAAACTGAATCGATCTGAATCGCAATGTTTGCTCGTTTTGTTTGTTTGATCTTGCTTGTTGTTTGTTTACAATTTCGATTTTGATTAGGTCGAACTGGTGAGGAACAAAAATGAATACCTTGTTACAACCAAGGAAAAATATGGTTTCGTATTTATCAACAGACGTTTAGAAAAGCGCAATTCACAACGGCCTTCAAAAATGCCAAAAACACGATCTGCGAAACGTTCCGAAAGCAAGGCTTCGGGTCCCGCTTCGGATCCCGCTTCGGATCCCGCTTCGGGTCCCGCTTCGGGTCCCGCTTCGGATCCCGCTTCGGGGACCAAAGCAACTGTTTCGGTTGGTACGCAAGTGGACCTCTTCGAGTTGCTGATGTTAAGCAACGCTCCGCCGCCAGAGATCATCACGAAGGACGGCTTCAGTTACAAGTTGGACGAGTCCAAACAGGATCCGAAGGTTAGTTACTGGGGGACTCACTACGTCTGTGCAACAGCCGGCTGCACCCGCAAGGCCTACGTTTGCAAGCGCAATGGAGTGGTCGTAACTCGAGGGCCAGCCAAGAACCCGAAAGAACCCCACAACCACGGACCCAATGACGAATAGAATTCAAGATCGCCGGATCCGAAACACGAACAAGATATCTATATATTTTTTGGAATAGATCTGTAAATAAATATATGACATGATCTGTAAATAAAAACACGACATCCATAAACCCTTTTCAGTTTCTTTTTGACATAACTGGTAGCTGTTACTTTAAAAGTAAATCTTCCGGGTGGTTGAAAGGGAGAGGACTCTCGCTTCCGTGACAAGTATTTTTTTATCTGTTTGTTTGTTTATTTTCCTTGGTTACCTTGTTTACAACGGGAACAACAAGGAAGAGTCAAAGTGAACATTACAGTCAAAGAGACAGAACGTGTTTGAAGAAAATGACTTCTGAAGAGGAGGAGGTATAAAATTTATTAACATTTGGAGTTTTCTATACATAAATAATAGCAGCTTTATGGTTACTTAGTTTGTTCATATTTCCCGCTACTTTGTAGATGCCTTCCTCGGCCACGTTGCCCTACCCGTTCACACCGTTGCGGCGCATTGAAGTGAATGAGCTGAGGTGGATCGTTTGTTTCTACACACCTAAACATAGCGACGGTGACCGGAAGCGTTTGTACCGCCTTGAAGCGCAAGCTAGACTGGTAAGAGCAATTGCTGCTTCTGTGGCCGTCCGCTTAGATCAGTCGAAGCACGAATACTTCCGATTGAAGGAGGCCAAGGTGAGGATCCTGAAATCAACCACGAAACTCGGCACTTGCTTGAATCACCCTGATGAGACATGCTTCCAGAGGATTGCCCACATGTTCGTGCAGAAGAGACATCTCCTCAATGTTATCCTGTTTGTACATGCAAACGAGCCCGAGGTTACAAGGCCGCGCTGGCACGCCTTGAAACTGGTCGAAGATCTGATCGAGGACGACACGACTGACTGGATGGAGATTCTGGATTATGTGCAAACGATTAAGAATCCAAACTATTTGAAGGGAAACTGAGCAACTGAAGAAAGGAATTGCCGTGCTTTCCTTTTTGTGATATTCGTACTCATGTAATTGTATTGTTTACAATGAATAAAACAAAAGTAAACTGGTAAAAAGTATTCCATCATTTTCTAGACAGTGATTGATTGCTTTTGTAATGTCTTGGTATTGTAAGTTATAGAACCAACGCTTTTGTTACTAGGAGGTTTAGTGAGTTATAGTTTCGGGAAAACAAAACTGTAAAAGTCGTGATTTTGTAACTAGGAGGTTTAGTGAGTTATAGTTTCGGGAAAACAAAACTGTGAAAGTCGTGATTTTGTAACTAGGAGGTTTAGTGAGTTATAGTTTCGGAAAATGAGAACTGGAAAGTAAACAACCGGTTGAAACTGAGGACGATTTCATCAAAAAAGATCAACAAGTACACCAATCATAGGTGTACATATGTAGATATCTATGGACGAAATGAACCAATGAAATTGCCCGAAAAAAAATAAACAAAATTTAATTCTTGAGGTTTTTGTTTCGAAGGAGGACGTGTTTTAAATTGTCCAAAAATTTATTGTTAATTGCTATCAAAATATACACCATGTCGTCGAAACGGAAAATGGAGAAGCCTCGAAAAATCGTTTACCAATTGCAAGAAGAAGACGAAGATTCCGAAGTTGAGCCACAGGTGATGCTCGTAATTTTATTTATCTGCACCATTTACATTTTTTGATTATGTACTACTTAGGTTTATGTACGATTTGGACATCAACAATTGCTAGTAAATACTTTCTATTTTCATAATGATTAGGCACACATTTGTTGTAGGTTAAAAAGGTTAAACTCGTTGATTACGACGAGTCCGACGAAGAACTGGCCGACGAAGAACAGGTCGACGAAGAACAGGTCGACGATGACGACGATTACGAAGATGACGGCGATGAGGACGAAGAAGAGTCTGACGATGACGCCGATAAAGGAGCGCCCACGAAGTCCGCAAAGTATCCACCGACCAGGGGAAAGAAACGAGTAGCACTGAAGAAAGGACTTTGGAGGATTCGAGGGGCCGTATTCCGCGTAAGTCTTGTTTTGTTTTGTCTAATGAGTTGCAAATATTTACCGGCATCAAATGTCTATTACTGCTATAATTTGGTATTAGCAACTTTTGTATGCTTGTATGTATTTTAATGGCTAAACGAATGGTAACCAAGACATAAAATCGGCCTATTTTTACAGCCTATTGTCATCACAGAAGCAACGAAAGGACTTCCTCTCTGCAAGTGGTGCCGACGTCCGGTGAAAAGCGACGTCAAAAGACATCAACAGCGCTGTTGGTGGTGTGAAACATGCGAAGACTTCATCACAACAAGTGTGAGCAGACACGTGTGCGCACCACCGGGCCCTTGGACAATTCCATGCCCTATTTGCGGTCGGATGAATGAGAGCAGAGTCATGCAACGTCATTTGAAAGACGTCCACCCAGAAGTTGACAGGACCATTTATCGTCGAAGAGCCGAAACTGACCGAATGCGCGAAAAACGACTTCAAACAGATGAGAAGGTAACATTTCCCACGGCATCGCGTCATAACATTGCAATTACTTACCAAATAAAACCTGAGGTTTTTTAGGAGAAGGCTAAGTAATATATTTTTTCTTTCACAGGTCCTGGGAGACAGATTAATGCCTTCCAATCCAAAGTTAGCCATGGAAGCTTTAAAGACGCCTAAGGCCAAGCAGGACGAAGAAAGAGACATGGAACTGACTTCGAAGCCATCGTCCACGCCGAGGCCATCGTCCACGCCGAGGCCATCGTCCACGCCGAGGCCGTCGTGCTCGCCAAAGCCAGTGGTCTCGAATAAGCCATCGTCCACGCAGAGGTCGTCGTGCTCGTCAAAGCCAGTGGTTATCCCAGTGGTCTC
>JAIYDG010000314.1 GCA_027487625.1 Bacteroidota bacterium | reverse complement strand
CTGGCAGTCTACCACCAAAGACAAACCTTCATTAAAATTGAAATTATGGGTACCCGGAGCGTCCATGACCATAAAAACCTGATTGTGGAGCTTGAACTGTGCGTGTTTGATTAAACCGGGAGTGGGTTCTCCTTCTTCAAAACGGGCGATACCTACAAGAGAAGATTCAGGAGACAAACTGGAATACAAATCAATCGCTGCTTCAGCCTTGCCATTCTGTTCATTGGCAAACATGATTAGTGGGGAGAATTTTTGACCCACGTCCTCCATTTTACCCCAGTCCAATTGCCAGGAAACCCCAAATTGGTCTTGCAACCAACCATATTTTTGACTCCAGGCGTATTTGCCTAGGGGCATCATCACCATACCTCCGCTGCTGAGCTGCTCCCAGGCCGCGTCAATCTCGGCCTCGCTTTGGCAAATCACATAGAAGGAAATGGAAGGATTAATTTTGAACTGAGGCCCACCGTTGAGGCCCATGAATTTTTGGCCACTCAGTTCAAAATTGACCACCATGCCACTGTCGGTCGTAATTTTACCATCGCCAAATACGGAGCAGTAAAACTCGGCGGCTGCCTTGGCCTGGCCATCAAACCAGAGGCAGGGATAGATTTTATTTTGCATCAGGATTGTCTTTTGGTTTTAAGTTTTTGTGGGTGATAAATGTATTAAAAAAAGTTTGACAATGCAAAAATAGATTTGTTTTGCAAACAAAAAGTGGTGTAATTGCGACAGCTTAGGGGGCAATTGCGACATAATTCTACGAAAAATGTAGTGCTGACTTTCCTCTTTCTTATATTTACCCAAACTTGAACAAACATGCGCATTGGTCTTCTTTTCCTCAGCATACTGTGCCTCACTGGGTTTGCAACCGCCCAAAGCTGGCAGATTTTACCCACCCAAAACGAGTGTAGCACCCGCCACGAAAACGCCATGGCTGCCATCGGCAATCGCTTGTATTTGTTGGGCGGCAGGGGCATGCGACCTGTAGATGAACTCGATTTGTCGACCAAAACCTGGAAGGCTTTGCAACAAACGCCGATGGAAATGAGCCACTTTCAGGCACTGAGTTACAAAGGGGAAATTTATGTAATGGGGGCTTTTACAGGTTCCTACCCCCACGAAAAGCCAATTGAAAACATTTACATTTTTAACCCGGTACAAAATGCCTGGCGCAAAGGCCCCGAAATGCCCAAAGATCGGCTGCGTGGAGCAGCGGGCACCTTCATCCGTGATGACAAGTTTTACATCGTTTGTGGCATTCAGGATGGGCATTGGGATGGTTTTGTGGGCTGGTTTGACGAATACGACCCGGCTACAAATACCTGGCGCAAACTCCCCGATGCACCTCACGCCCGCGACCACATTTCAGTTGCAGTGGTCAAAGATAAACTGGTGGTAGCTGGAGGCCGCACCTCCTGGGCCAAAACGAACCAGGTGCTGCAACTCACTCTGAATGAAGTAGACATATACGATTTTAAAACCAATACCTGGACGACCCTGGATGCCAGCAAAAACATCCCCACGCCTAGGGCGGGAGCTACGGCTATTGCTTATAAAGGCAAGGTACTGGTCATCGGCGGGGAATCAACTGCTCATGTGGAAGCCCACAATGAGGTGGAAGCTTACGATGTAAAAAAGAATGTTTGGGAAAAATGGGCCAAACTCACGACTACCCGACACGGCACACAAGTCGTGCAAGTCAAAGGAAAATTGTACATCGGCGCTGGCTCAAAAAATCGGGGCGGTGGACCGGAGTTGAATACGGTGGAGGTGCTGGGAAAATAGTTCAAAATACCCTTGAAATGATACCCCAAAGCAAAGTTGACAAGCTTTATCAGGCTTTTCAGGATTACGCCGCTGCGGATTTGCATGAATTCAGTCCACTGAACAATGCGGTACGTATGGCTGAAGAAATCAAGCACCTGCAAAGTACTCCTCTACGTGAACTAAACGGGGAACAGCTTGCTTATTTTGCCTTTAAAACCATGACCACCTGGGGTTCGGTAGATACGTTCAAACATTTTTTGCCGCGAATGTTGGAATTGAGCCCCAATGAGCCAATTCATCTTGATTTGCCAGGCTTGTTGGGCAAACTGAATTATGCGCAATGGGAATCCTGGCCGTCGGAAGAGCAAACTGCTGTACAAGATTTTGTTTTCGAGTATTGGCAGGCATTAATTACTTCGGAAGAAAAGGGTTCCTCCTATGAATTGAGCCAATTTTTAAGTGCGGCATTGGATGCTGGATTTGCACCAGCATCTTTATTGGAATCGTGGCAATTGATTGATAAGGAACCAGGTTTAGGTCGACTCGTTGATTTTATCCTCATCAATTACCCTGATATTTTTGTACGCAATAGATTTGGCAGGAGCAAAATAAAACGAGAAGAGCATGCTCAGTTGATGCAAAAGTGGTTGTGCTCAAAGGACATGTTGGACAAATTGACCTGGCATTTTTTTCAATTTGAAAACGCCCACCTGGCTGAAAACATCTCTAAGGCATTGACCTATTTGGAGGATTGGAAGAAATGGAACACAGCAGCTGATCCAGACCTATCTTGAATTTTGAAAAATTTGGATTGATACTGCTGTAATTTTTTGACCCTGCTGGCAACTAATCGGCGCATGTACTACTATTTTGATATTCAACAACGGATCCTGAGTAGAAAGATGGAGGAACTGGGGCTGCAACCTATTTTAGGCTACATCTTTGGAGTGCTGGTGTTCCTCGGGTTATCTTTTTACTTGTTTTACAAAACGACCTATGCCGGGTATATCTATGCTGCTGCTGGCCTTAGCTTGGTGTTTGGTTTTGGTGAAAAAGAGCGAAATGATTTTTTGAAATCGACCTTTCCATTGTCAATTTATCGGCAAGTCAGAGCAATCGAAAATGGTTTGCTCGTATTGCCATTTGTCGTTTTTTTGTGCTATAAAACCGAGATTTTATTGGCATCAGGCTTATTGTTGGGAGCTTTCGTAACCAGCTTCTTCAACTCAGGCAGCCGCTTGAATATGACCATCCCCACGCCCTTTTTTCGTTTTCCATTTGAGTTTACCACCGGGTTTCGCAAATACTGGCTGCTCTATTTGATTGCCTATTTTGTAGCCTGGAAGGCCATTGAGGTTGACAATTTCAACCTTGGTGCGGGGAGCCTGGCATTTGTATGTTTATTGGCCATGAGCCATTATGCCCTGCCGGAAAACGACTATTACGTGTGGATATACAACTGCACGCCACGGCGTTTTTTGCTCAAAAAAACGGCAACCGCCTGGCTCTATCTAAGCATGCTGACCCTGCCTTTGGTTGTGGTGCTGAGCATTTTTTTTTGGGACAAGGGCTGGATTCTATTGTTGGTTTTGGGACTAGGCTTGTTCCTGATTGGGGCAATGATATTGGCCAAATATTCCGCTTACCCTCAGGAGATGAGCTTGCCTCAGGCGCTGTTTTTTGGCCTTAGCATGTGGTTTCCACCCATGTTGTTGCTCGTGCTGCCCCTCTTTTACAAACGAGCTGTTCAGCAGCTAAATGCTTACCTACAATGATCCAGATTGAAAATTTGAGTAAAAATTACGGTTCAAAAACGGTGTTGAAACAAATCAACTTCGAGCTGGAACCCGGAAAGGTATACGGCATGGTGGGTGAAAACGGCGCGGGCAAAACCACCT
>JAIYDG010000510.1 GCA_027487625.1 Bacteroidota bacterium | reverse complement strand
CAATAAATTTAATCTATCTCTTACGTTTTTTAATCCAAGACCACCAGGGTAATTGTGGAAGCTTGTTTTCTTTACTTTATTGTTATCAACTGTTAAAATGAGTTTTGATTGTTCAATTTCTAAATTGATTAAAATGCAGGAATTTTCTTCAGGATTTACGCCATGTTTGAAAGCATTCTCGATTATTGGTATTAACAATAATGGTGGTATTTCAAGTTGATTTCCTTTGCCTTTTACTTTATATGAAAGTTTAAATGTTTCACCTAAACGTATTCTTTGTAAAGCGATATAATCGTCGATGTATTCAATTTCTTTGTCTAAAGGTACCAAATCTTTTTTTGCCTCTGTAAGCACAAAACGCATAATTCCGCTGAGTTTTAGTACCATCTCAGAAGTTTGTTCAGAGCCTGAAATGGCTAATGCATAAATTGAATTTAATGTATTAAACAAAAAGTGTGGATTTACTTGTGCTTTTAAATAGGAGAGTTCGGCTTCACTTCTTTTTTCTTCTGAGTGTTTTAAACGATTATTAATTTTAATCATTAATGAAAAAAGCACAACTACCATATAGATGAACAGGTTTTGTTTGAATTCAAATAAAAACGGTGGTTTATGTTTTTTGTGAATTTTAGGGCTTAAAACATCTATGGTGTTTTCGTCAATATGATGATGTAATGGTTCATCAAAGTTGAATAAATATATTGGAATGATGCTGGTAATAGTCAACCCAATTAATAGCAAAAGACTATAAAGGATATACTTTTTTTTGAAATAATATTCTGGTACTAGCAAATAATAATGAATATAAAAGAAGACTACCAATAATGTATATACTAACAAATCTTTCTGTGCAAATCTATTATGTGTAATGGTTTCAAATATTCCCTCGGCAGGGGCATACATAATTGGCAAGGAAATAAATAAGATTATTCCAAGTAAGTGAAGTAATATTTTAGACCAATTTTGTAACATTAAAAATCAAATATACTATCTTATAAATGTTTAGTTTAGCTATGAGGTAAAGTCATATAAGTTTGCGGTAAGTTGGGTTACACCATACATCAATAACTAGAGTTTTAAACTTTCCTTTTGAACTTTAAACATTGTAATTCATTTTACGATTATCCGCATGTATACCAGAAGAATTTTTAATAAATCCAGCACTTGTATTTAGAATTATTCTCAAAAAGTTTTTGGAATTAAATTGTTCTATTCAATGAAATTAATGACCCCGAAGGTGGTCACATGTTTATAGAAAAATGCAGTAAACCAAATTCACCAAACTCTTCCAACGCGGACCTTAGGTCCGCGTTGGAAGAGTTTGGTGGTGGTGTTTCTTCATATTTTGTTTTCTACAATCATGTCATCTCTTCTGGATTTTTAAGAGCAAGCTAAAAGAAACAAGACTCCAAAAATAATAGATTTTTTGTGGTTTAGTTTGATTTTAACAAGTATTAATCAGGTGTAAAGTTTCGCTAAATTTCTTTTTAGATTAAGATGCGGTTAATCGTATTCATTTTTAATGAGGCATGATACATGATATAGGTATTGAAGTTTATTAAAGTTATAATACTTTTAAATTTTGTTATAAAATTCCATTGAATTTGCATGTTTTTTCTTCTTAGCTTATTCATTTATTTTAAGTCATGGTCTTGTAAGAATTCTGTATTTACAAGTCTTTTAGCTTGTTTTTGATACTTACAATTTTTTGACAATTATTGATTAACCTCAATAAATTTAAATTTTGCCGCTATTACTTTTTATCAATTTAACATTAGCTTAACATTGATAAAAATTTACGAATATGAAAAGCTTAAGATTAATCCTTCTATTAGCAATCCAAATGGTTTGGGGTTCGCAGTTAATGTACGCTCAGCAATGGGGTGATTATATATTATATAGTACTCAAAATTCAACTACCACAACCTTGCTAGATACAAATAGAACTGTTTATAAAACATGGTCTCATGTTGGTTATAAAACTGGTTATTCATCCTATTTAGCTCCGGGTGGTTATTTATACAAAACCATTTCTAAGTCTGGCGTATCTTTTACTGGTGGACCAATTTGCGGTCAAATTATTAAAATGGATTGGACCGGAAATATTGTTTGGAACTACACATATTCTACAACAGATTATTGTTCTCATCACGATTTTCATGTAATGCCAAATGGTAATGTTTTGTTGATAGCTTATGAAAGGCATACTGCAGCAGAAGTTGCTGCTATGGGAGGTTCGTTTAATGGTGAAGTTTGGTCGGAACATGTTGCTGAAATCAAACAAACCGGTGCTACTACAGGAGAAGTTGTTTGGAAATGGAGAGTTTGGGACCATATGCTACAAACAACAGATGTTAGTAAACCAAATTATTATGCTGCGGCTTTAGATCATCCTGAATTATTAAATATAAACTATAACTTGAAGAAAGATTGGATTCATATGAATGGAATTGATTACAATCCTATAACCGACCAAATTGCAGTAAGCTCCCATAATTTAAATGAATGGTATATTATCGACCATAGCACAAATACTGAAGAAGCTGCAAGTCATACAGGTGGTTTCTCCGGAAAAGGTGGTGATATATTGTTTCGCTGGGGAAATCCTGCTGCTTATGGTGCAACTGGTACTACAATTTTAAATGTTACTCATGATGCACATTGGATTCCTGAAGGTGTTCCAAATGCAGGTCGTTTAGTTGGATTTAACAATAAGGGTGCTTCTGCAACGAAATCATCTGTTGATCAAATTATCTTACCTCAAAATGGATACAATTTTGATAGAACGGTAGGGCAGGCTTTTGCTCCTTCAACTTATACTGAAAGACATGCATCAACAGGTTATACAAGCAATATGGGTAATTCACAACAATTGCCTAATGGAAATATGTTAGTTTGTTTGGCTTTATCAGGTATTGTTTATGAAATCAATTCTGCCGGAACTCAATTGTGGTCGAAAACAATGGGTGGTTCTACTCCTCAGGCATTCAAGTATGAAAAATGTTATGTTGAAAATGAAGCTCCAACTCAACCTACTATCACTAGAGATGCAACAACATTAACGGCATCAACTGCATCGGCTTACCAATGGTATAAAAATGGAGTTTTAATAGAAGGTGCAACTAGTCAAAATTACACACCAACAGAAGATGCAATTTATTTGGTTAGAATTAAAGATGCAGCTGCTTGTTTTAATAAATATTCTAATTCATATAAATATACTTCAACGGCTACTGCATTAAATGAAGAATTGCATTTACAAGAACTTAAAGTTTATCCAAATCCTTCAAGTGGTTTTTTTACCATTGAGTCGGATGGATTGAATGACTTTTATGCTTCGGTGTTTTCAATGAATGGCGATTTAGTTTTCGAGGGTTTTAATTCCAAAGAAATCGATTTATCTTCTCTAACGAATGGAATTTACTTTTTACATATAAGTGCCGAAAACAAAATTTCTGTTACTAAAAAAATAATCATCAGTAAATAATAAAACTATGAAATTTCAAAACAAATTGGCTTTACTCATTGCAATTTTGGCCATTGCATTGAATACTGTTGAAGCAAAAAAGGTAAAATTTAGTGTAAACATGACTGGCCAAATTATCAATCCAAATGGTTTACATATTTCTGGTGATTTTCAAACATTGGCAGGATATGATGGTGGTGACTGGAATTCAGCCACTACCGCTTTAACAGTTGATCCTAACAATCCTAAAATATTTAGTGTAATTGTTGATATACCTGCAGGAAGAAAATACGAATTCAAATTCGTTAATGGTGATTTGTTTTATGAAGTGGAATTTGTTCCTGAAGAGTCAAGAGTAGGTTATGACTTTAATGATAACAGGTGGTTTTATTTAGATTCATTGGCAAACGATACCACTTTAATTGGACCATTGATGTTCGCAGGAAATGCTCCTGAAGGAAAAAAACTAGTACGATTAAAGGTAGATATGAAAGGGCAAATTCCTGTTAGTTCAAAGGGTGTACGCGTTGCAGGTACTTTTAATAATTTTAATTATACAAGTGCTTATATGTATAATTTTATTTCGAATGTTTACGAGTTTCAAGCCTATGCCGATAGTGGAGCAACAGTTGATTATTTATTTGTAAATGGCAATACTGAATCAAGTGTTGAACAGCTGCCTGCAACATGCACTGTGAATGGTAAAAGACAAGTTGTTTTGACCACTGATTTGGTTTTGGATTCAATTTGTTTTTCGAATTGTGGTTATTGTGCTATGACTGGTTTAAGTAAGCTTGAAAGCTTGAATAATTTTACAATTTATCCAAACCCGGCTTTAGAAGAAATTACTATAAATGGTTTAGGTGATTTAAAAGAATTTCAAATGAGTATCTATGATTCTAATGGAAAATTAATGTTTGATAAAAGTATATTAAATAATCAAAGTGTTAACCTAAATGGAGTTCTATTCAGTCAAGGCGTTTATGTCGTTAAAATTAAAAGCGGAAATCTTGTTTCAACTAAAAAACTAATGCTTTACTAAGCTTTGAAAAGAAGTATATACATATTGTCTTTCATAGTAGGACTTGCCTTTTCTTTTTCAGCAAAAGCACAATCCTGGTATAATGCTGATTCAATTCAAAAAATTGAACTGTTTTTAAGTGCTTCCAATTGGGATTTTCAATTAGATTCTGCCAAATTGGGTTCTGGAACTTATATGATGGGTTCAGTAAAACTAAATGGTACTTTGTTTGATAGTGTTGGTGTTAAATACAAAGGGAACAGTTCATTTGATTCAATCAATGTTAAAAATCCTTTTCATATTGAACTCAATACTTTTAAAGAACAAAATCATGAAGGTTATACGGATATCAAATTGAGTAATGGTTATGGTGATCCATCATTAATAAGAGAGGTTTTATCTTATAAAATCTTAAACAATTACATGAAATCTCCAAAATCTGCATTTGCAAAAGTGTATGTTAATGATGTTTATATTGGATTATATTCCAGTGCCGAAAGCATCAATGAGAAGTTTTGTGAAAGGAATTTTTCTGCTTCTGAAAGTACTTTCATTAAAGGAAATCCTGCTATTACTCCGGGTCCTGCTGTTAAGAGCAATTTAAAATATTTAGGTGATGATACAACAGCCTATTACAATTACTATGAAATGAAATCATTGTCAGGCTGGACAGATTTAAAGGACTTGTGTAATACAATTACAAACAAATCAGAAAGCCTTGAGAAGGTTTTGGATATAGACAAGGTTTTATGGATGTTAGCTTATAATAGTCTATTTGTAAATCTTGATTCTTATTCGGGAGTATTTGCTCAAAACTACTATTTGTACAAAGACTTAAATGGAGTTTTTAATCCGATTGTTTGGGATGTAAATATGAATTTTGGAGCTTTCCCATTTGCAGGTTCACCTAATAATGGTATGGGAAGTTTATCTGTTACAAACATGCAACAATTAAGTCCAATTTATCACTCAACACATTCCGATTGGCCTTTGATGCAAACTGTTTTATCGAATGCTAAATGGAAGAAAAAATATGTTGCACATCTAAAAACAATGTTGGCAGAATCTGTTGAATCTGGACTTTATAGTCAATTAGCAGATCAATATCAGACTTTAATTAGAGAAGCAAGTATTGCAGATAGTAATAAGTTTTTTAGCGATATTCAGTTCTATGGCGCCTTAACAACAAATTATACATTTGGCTCTTATCAGGTTCCAGGAATAAAAACATTGATGGAAGCAAGAGCGGTTTATTTAAAATCAACAACTGAATTAAAAACAACGGCACCTTCAATTTCTAAAATTGAATTTAGTAATTCCCAGCCAACTGTTAATTCTCTTGTGGTTTTAAATGTTACTGTAAGCAATGCAACTAATGTTTACTTCTCTTACAGAAATACATCTAATGATTTGTTTTCGGAAATAGAACTTTTTGATGATGGAAAGCACAATGATGCTCAGGCTTCTGATGGAATTTTTGGACAATCATTTACAGTAACTTCATTAAGTACACAATATTTTATTTATGCTGAAAATATAGAAGCTGGCGTTTTTTCACCAGCAAGGGCTCAGCACGAATTTTATTACTTAGGTATTCAACCATCAGTTTTACAAAATACTAAGATTTTTATTAATGAAGTATTAGCTAGTAATTCAAAATCGGATATCAATGAATATGGAATTTTTACAGATTGGATAGAACTTTATAATTCCTCAAATGAAACAGTAAGTTTATTTGGTTCCTATTTAAGTGATGATATTAGAAATCCATTTAAATATGCATTTCCTGCACAAGCTACTATTGAGCCTGGTAAGTTTTTAATTGTATGGGCTGATGGATTAGCAAATACTAACAAATACAATCATGCAAATTTTACACTTTCTTCTGAAGGTGATGAAATATTTTTAACTAATGCAAAAGGCTTATTAATGGATAGTGTAAGTTTTGGAAAACAAACGGAAGATGTTTCTTTTGGTAGATGTCCTGATGCTTCTTCGAATTTTGTTGGGATTTATCCAGCCACTTTTATGGAGTTAAATAAGTTCTTTTGTGTTTCTGCTTTAGATGATAAGCTTTCAAATAGTTTGATTAAAGTTTATCCAAATCCTGTGAATGATATTTTGTTTATAGAAAATTCTGTAAAGGAGAGTTCTATTATCAGCTTGTACACATTGTTTGGAAAAGAAGTCTTGAGTTTTGAATCAAATCAACTTTCTTCGGAATTAAATTTTTCAGGATTGCAGGCAGGTGTTTATTTGTTAAAAGTCTCGGTACCTGGAAATCAAACAAAAACATTTAAAATAATAAAAAATCAATAATAAAATGAATCAATTGAAGACAGTATTAATTTTCCTTTTTACGATGTCCATTCTAAGTTTTACGGCATGCAAAAAGCCGGAAGGGGAGGGTGGTACTGGAAGAATAAAGGGTACATTATTGGCAGAACAATGGAATGCAACTTTTACTGTTAAGCAAGCTGAATTTCCTGCAATGGATGAATGGGTTTATATTATTTATGGTTCAGATGTGAGTTATGGCGACAGAATTCGCTCAAGTTATAATGGTGAATTTGAGTTTAAATACTTACGTGCGGGTAAATATAAAATCTATGTGTATTCAAAAGATAAAACTTTACAGTCTGCTTCAGGAGAGGTAGCTATTGTTAAAGAATTTACTGTTACTGAAGACAATACAACAGATGCAGGAGTAATCACTATTTACAAATAAGTATCATGAGAAATTTATTAGCATTTATTTTTGTTTTTGCTGCTTTTCAAGTTTTTGCTCAAGGTAAAAAAAAAAAAAAAAAATATGATATCAAAACAGTAACAATTACTAAAACAGAAGAAGGAAAATCATTAACGGAAGAAAAATCTGTATATGATAAAAATGGCAGACTCATTGAATTAACAGATTATAATAAAGATGGTCAGATAAAAACCATTCATAAATATAAGTACAATAAAAGTGGTGATATAATTGAAGAGGATGAACTGGATTCATCTTTGAAATTAAAAGAAAGAAGAATAAATAAGTACAATTCTTTAGGTGAAAAAATTGAAGAGGCTTTCTATGATGAAAATTTAAAACTCACTAAACGCCATGTATATACCTATGATAACAAAGGT
>JAIYDG010000025.1 GCA_027487625.1 Bacteroidota bacterium | reverse complement strand
GAATACTTAATTCCTCTCCTACTCTTTTGGCTAATTTTACTGCCCATTCAGCAGTTTCTTCCATAGAGATTCCACTAACAGGAATTAAAGGACAAACATCGGTTGCACCCATACGTGGATGTTCACCTTTATGTTTACTCATATCAATTAATTCTGAAGCTTTTTTTATTGCTCTAAAAGCGGCTTCAATTACCGGTGCAGGCTCACCAACAAATGTTACAACAGTTCTGTTTGTTGCTTTTCCCGGATCAACATCCAAAAGCATCACTCCTTCAACAGCCTCAATTTCGTTTGTAATTAATTTTATAAGTTGAAGATCGTTTCCTTCACTAAAATTTGGAACACATTCAATTAGTTTTTTCATGCGGTTTGATTTACTTGCAAGATTAAACTTATCAGTCCAAATTGACAAGATTGAAGTATAAACAGCGTATTTTACCTGAATTAATTTTAGGAATCCCTCAGAAAGATTAAAATCCTATCGTTTTTCAATTCAAACAAAATTAATAAAGTACTATAAATCAGCAATTTACAATTTACTAAAAACTAACTAAATTTTATTATTCACTTTTGAGACATGAATCAGTTTGAACCCGCTGAAATAGCTAAAATTATCATTCACGAAACAGGCTCCAATCTTTTTCTCACCGGAAAAGCGGGAACAGGTAAAACGACATTGTTAAAAGAAATCATTAATGATTCTCCTAAAAACCTTGTCATACTTGCTCCTACCGGTGTTGCTGCAATGAACGCTGGAGGAATGACTATTCACTCATTTTTTCAGTTACCATTTTCAACTTATATAAAACCCGGTGCAAACGGAGCAGTATCAAAATATATGCTGCTCAAAAATTTGCGTTTTTCAGAAGATAAAATTGAACTCATCAAAAACCTTCAACTCATAATTATTGATGAAATTAGTATGGTTAGAGCTGATGTTGTTGATGCTATAGATGATATTTTAAGACATGTAAGAAACAAACCAAATGAACCTTTCGGTGGCGCTCAAATGTTATTTATTGGAGATTTGTTTCAATTACCTCCTGTTGTAAAAGATGATGAAATGGCGATGCTTTCACAGTTCTATGCAAGTCCATTTTTCTTTGAGGCAACGGTTATGAAACTTGCTCCGTTTAAAACAATTGAATTAACTAAAATTTATCGCCAGCAAGACATTCAATTTATTGAGTTATTGAATAAAATCAGAAATAATGAATGTGAAAATTTTGAATTTGAGCTCATGAGAAGCTTGAGAAAATCGATGCCAAACCCAATTCCTAAAGGCACTATTATTTTATCAAGTCATAATTACCAATCAGAAGCCATCAACAAAAATTCAATTGATGAATTAGAAGGACAATCTTTTTCATATAAAGCCAGTTTTTCCGGCAACTTTAATGAACGAAATGTACCTGGGGAACTTGAACTGGAATTAAAAGTTGGCGCACAAGTTATGTTTACCAAAAACGATAGCTCAGGCCTTCAAAAGTATTATAATGGAAAGATAGCTGTCATTTCAAAACTTGGCAAAGATGAGGTATTTGTAAGTTTTGATGATGAAGATGAGTTTGAAGTAAGTAAAGAAAACTGGACCAATCACGAATATGTATATGATGGTGATGAAGATAGAATTCAGAAAAAAGAATTAGGAAAATTTACTCAATATCCACTCAAATTAGCTTGGGCAATTACCATTCATAAAAGCCAGGGTTTAACTTTTAATGAAGTATTGATTGATGCTGGAAAATCATTTGCCGCAGGACAGGTTTATGTTGCACTAAGTAGATGTACAAGTTTGCATGGTTTAGGCCTACTTTCTGATATTTCACCTGCGAATATTATATCTGACAGGCATATTGTTAATTTTCTAAAGAAACAAACCAGTCCGCAAGATTGGATAGAAGAATTGGAATTGGAAAAACGAATGTATGCCATACTAAACATGAATGAAATTTTTGCGATGTATGAATTACTTCAATTAGAAAAAAGCACAATTTCACAGCTTCAGAAACTAGCTATTTACGAACACGAAACCTTTGGAAAAAATTGGAAAAAAATCCAAAATACCTTTCTTCATTTAGATGAAATGGCAGAAAAATTTAAGCAATTAATCAACTTTAAATTCAGGGAAGAAAATGAAGATATTGATTGGATCAGTCAAAAAATTCTGGGAGCAAAACGCTACTTCATTAAAGAATTAGGAGAAAATGTTTTAGAACCACTTGCTGAAATTAAAACCGATGTTTCAAGTAAAAAAAGAATCAAAGGTTTGAGTAAAATATTAGATAGATTCAAAAATCAGGTTATTCAAAAAAGAAAGAAAATTGCACTTGTGACAATGCCAGGAATGAACTTAATCGTTGAAATTCCAAGCGAGAAAACTGTAGCAAAACCCGGAAAAGGTGAATCGAAATTAATTACTCATGATATGTTTGTTGCCGGAATGAAAGCTCCGGAAATAGCAAAATCAAGAAACATGGCCGAATCTACCATCGAAGGTCATTTGGCAGAATTGGTTGTGGATGGTATTTTAGATTATAAACTACTTATTACTGATGAAGAAATTCAATTGATTAATAAAGTTAAGGAGGAAAAATCATTTGAAGGATTAAAACCTTTGTTTGATGAATTTAATGGCATTTATACTTATTCAAAACTTAGAATTGCTATTCAATTGTTTAAAAAGCAACACGAAGTATCTTAGGTCTGCTGAAAATCTTAATAGAAATTATTGTCAATTAATTAGATTAGGTTTTAGGTAGAATTGCATGAAAATACTTACATCAACTAAAACTCGATTTCCAATTCAAAAAAAATACAGAAACAGGCTCTATCTTAAAACTACTTCTTCAATAAAATCTGAACCAACAAATTGATTGACTAGTTCAACCAATTTGGTTCTTTGGTAGTTCAACTCTTGTTTTAATGCAGGTGAATCTATGTATAAGTATAGTTTACCGCCATTCACATACAGTTTAGTGGTATGATTTGAAATCATGGTTCCTGCAATTTTTTCCCAGTCAGCAACCAATTTCGCTTCTTTTAATTGCAATCCTAATTTGTCCTTTTCTAAAAACTGACCAATTAAATCTTTTAAACTTTGCTCATTCGAATACCTCATATTTCAAATTTAGTCAAATTGAATTGCCTATTTATTTTTAGTTTGAAATCAATTACTAATATGGTGGAAGACAACCTCTACATCTGAAATATACTGGAAAGCATCTTCAATTCTTTTTTTATGTGTATCAGTAATAAAAATCTGACCAAATTCCTGATTACTAATACGTTTAATTAAAGAACTTAATCTTTCTTCATCGAGCTTTTCAAAAATATCATCCAGCAATAACAAAGGTTTTTCACCGGTTTTATTTTTCAAATAATCAAAAAAAGTGAGTTTTAAAGCAATCATAAACGATTTCTGTTGTCCTTGTGAACCAAATTTCTTCACAGGAAATCCATTTAGAATAAAATTAAAATCGTCTTTATGCACTCCTTTAGTTGTTCGTTGTGCCAATCTATCAACTTGGTCTTGTATTATTAAAATCTCATCAAATGGTTTTTCGCTTAAATCAGATTGGTAATTGATTTCAGCTAATTCTGCTCCTGAAGAGATTTCATGGTAATGATTTTTGAACAAATCATACAATTCGCGAATCATTTCATTTCGTTTATTAAAAATAATGGTACCAAACTCAATCAATTTAGAATTATAAACCATCAACAATTCCATATCTACAGAATAGCCTTCTGCCAAATCTTTTAATAATTTATTTCTTTGGTCGAGTTGCTTGTTATACGACATCAAAGCAAACAAAAACTGTTTATCACAACTCGATAAAATGGTATCGAATAAACGTCTTCTTTCTTCTGAAGATTCATGAATAATTTGAATATCACCAGGTAAAATCATCACTAAAGGAATGGTACCAATATGATCCGCAAATTTTTCAGGTTCATTATTGTTTACAAAGAGTGTTTTTTTTGAACCTTTTTGATAAAAAAGTCTGAGATGCTGAGAAATTGAATCTTTAACTAGATTTGATTCAATGCTAAACCAAGGTTCTTCATGTTTTACAGAATGTTGATCCTGACCATTAAAAAAACTTTTTGTAAACGCTAAATAATAAATTGCATCAAGAATATTGGTCTTACCAATACCGTTTTTCCCTGTAAAACAGTTGACTTGTTTACAGAACGCAAAATCTGCAAAAGCGTGGTTTTTAAAGTTTTGCAGTTTCAATCCATCCAGATACATAGCTGCAAGGTAAGATTTTAGTTAATTGAGAAGAATGTAAAAATATTTCTTACTGATTATGAGCGCTTCACATACACTTGGCAATAACAAGATTTTGGTTACTTTTGCAATTCTCAAAAAATGGCAAAACAAACTTTTACAAAAGAAACCTATTTGAACTGGTATGAGTCGATGATGCTCATGCGCAGATTCGAAGAAAAATCGGCACAGCTTTATGGTCAACAAAAGATCAAAGGCTTCTGTCATTTGTATATCGGTCAAGAAGCAGTTGTTGCAGGAACGATGAGTGCTCTTGAAAAAGACGATAGATTAATCACCGCATACCGCGACCATGCACATGCTTTAGCTTGTGGAATCCCTGCGAGAGAAGTAATGGCAGAACTTTATGGCAAAGCTACAGGCTGCTCAAAAGGAAAAGGTGGTTCTATGCACATGTTTAGTAAAGAGCATAATTTCTTTGGTGGACATGGTATTGTTGGAGGTCAAATTCCTTTAGGTGCAGGTATTGCATTTGCTGATATGTACCGTGGTGGTAAACAAGTTACAGTTTGCTATTTTGGTGATGGTGCAGTTCGTCAAGGTGCTTTACACGAAACCTTTAATATGGCGATGTTGTGGAAGATTCCAGTAATTTTTGTTATTGAAAACAATGGTTACGCTATGGGAACTTCAGTTGAAAGAACCTCAAACGTAGAAGAATTATATAAAATTGGTTTGGCTTACGATATGCCTTCTGAATCTGTTGACGGTATGAGAACCGAAGACGTTCATGAAGCGATTGCAAGAGCTGCTGAAAGAGGTAGAAAAGGCGATGGTCCTTCTTTACTTGAAATCAGAACTTACCGCTACCGTGGTCATAGTATGAGCGATCCTGCGAAATACCGTACCAAAGAAGAGGTTGAAGAATACAAAAAACAAGATCCAATTGAACAAGTTAAAAGTGTAATCCTTGCTAAAAAATGGGCTACAGAGGCTGATCTTGATAAAATTGAAGAAAAAGTGAATGAAATCGTGCTTGATTCAGTAGAATTTAGCGAAAACTCTCCTTATCCGGATGAGTCTGAGTTATTTACTGATGTTTACAAGGAAAGCGGTTACCCCTTTATTAAAGAATAAGAATAGTTAAGAAATGGAGAATTCTGAAGAAAAAAAACAATTAGACCTTGATGCAACATTGATTGAAACATCGCATAAGGTTGAATCATTTTATGAAAACAATAAAAAAGGTATCCAATATGGTGCTTTGGTAATTGTTTTGGCAGTTGGAGCCTATATCGGTTTCAGATCGTTTTATTTAGAACCAAAAGAAAAAGAAGCTCAGGCTGCTATGTTCCAAGCGCAAGCTTGGTTTGAAAAAGATAGTTTTGAGTTAGCTTTAAACGGACAAGGTAGCATTGAAGGTTTTAATTCAATTGCTGAAACTTATGGTTTAACCAAAGCAGGTAACTTGGCTCATTATTATGCAGGTGTATGTAATATGAAAAAAGGTGATTTTGCTGCTGCAATTGATCATCTTAAAGATTTTTCAACTGACAATGATTTGGTTGGTCCTTTAGCAACTGGTTTATTAGGTGATGCTTATTCTGAAACTGGTGATATTGATAAAGCTGCTTCACAATACATGAAAGCTGCCGGTCAAAGCAAAAACAAATTAACTTCTCCTATTTTTCTAAAAAAGGCAGGTATTGCTTTTGAAGAATTGAAAAATTACGGAAAAGCTGCTGATGCTTACGAAAAAATCAAAAAAGATTTTTCAGAAAGCCAAGAAGCTGGTGATATAGATAAATATATCGCTCGCGCTAAAGCAATGGAATCAGCTAATTAATTTTTATTATAGTATTTGAAAAGCCAATCGAAAGGTTGGCTTTTTTATTTTTAAAATATGGCAACAGCATTAAAAAATCTTTCAGAAACTTCTCTGGAGCAAAACAAAACCTTCAAATCAGTTCATATTGGCTTAGTTGTAGCCGATTGGAATGAAGAAATAACCCATTCGATGCGCGATGCTGCTATTGAATTTTTAATTCAAAAAGGTGTTCAAAAAAAGAATATTCATGTGCATGCAGTTCCTGGTACTTTTGAATTACCCATTGGTGCTCAGTGGCTTGCACTAAAATCTAAAATAGATGCTGTCATAACAATTGGTTGTGTAATTCAAGGTGAAACTCGTCATTTCGATTTTATTTGTGATGCCTGTGCTAATGGCATTACAGAAGTTTCACTAAAACTTAACAAACCAGTGATTTTTGGTGTACTTACAACCAATAACCTGCAACAGGCAAAGGATAGAAGCGGTGGCAAACATGGAAACAAAGGAATTGAAGCTGCTGATACCGCACTAAAAATGTGTTTATTGAACAAAACTCTGTTTTAAGCTTTTTTGTCTTTTTCTATTCTTGTAAGTTTGAAACGCTAATGCATTATAATTGCATCTCATGAAATTTAACAGTTTAACTTTTCTGATATTCACCATTCTCTTTTCTACTGCTTGTAAAAAAGGTTTTGATGGTGAAAAAAAATCACAAACTTTACCGGAAACTTTTATGGTAGTTGATACCATTTTTAGAACCGGTCCGGATAGATTAACAACCAGAGTTGAAGCCCATTGGTGGGGAACTTCAGCAGGTGGATTTGTAAAGTCTTTTGAAGTATCATCAGATAATGGGTTAAACTGGACAAAAACCACTTCTCAGGATAGCATCTTTTTAATGAATATTCCAGCAGGGCAGGATAGTTCTGATGTTATTATTTTAGTTAGGGCAATTGACCAATTAGGACAAAAAGATGCTTCACCAGCATCAACTTTATTCCCAATAAAAAATTCCGCTCCTGAAGTAAAATTTGTCTTTTCACAGGTTCTTGCAGGCATTCCTTCAACCAATCCAATCAATGTTTTTCCCGTTTTAAAATACAATATTCAGGGTTTTGATCCCGATGGTGAAGTATTACAATCATTCGAATTGTTTATCAACGATACCAATCAAACTCCTTATACTTTTACTGGAACCACAAATGCTTTTACTTTAGTTGCAGAAAATCCAAAAGCAGATTCTTCTCGTTGCCAAGTATTTTTAGGAACATCAACAAAGGCTCTACCCGATTTAAGTCCATATTTAAGACTTAACGCTTTTAATATCATTTACATTAGAGCTATTGATAAAGCATTGTCAAAATCAGGCTTTACGCCTACTCCACGAATTTGGGTTAAAAAAGTAAAATCAGATATTTTAATTGTGAATGCCTACAATAGCAGTAAATCGTTTGTTCAAAATTTCTATTGCCAACGACTTGTTACTGCTGGAATTACAAGTTTCGATACCTTACAAGCAACAGAAATTTTAGACAATAACTATACACAGCTTCAACCTGATTTTCAAACCCAAACCAGAACTTTTTCATTATTCAAAAAAATACTTTGGTTCAGTGATGATGCAAGTTTCTCTTTATCATTAGGACAAAGAAGTACTTCCTCATTTTTCGACGCCGGTGGAAAAATGTTTATGGCAGTTTCAATCAATTCGAGTTTTGATCCATTGAGTAATTTTTTAGACTGGACTCCTATAAAAAGTCTTGTAAATCCTGCCAGTGGCTCAGTATTTAGAGTAAATATTAATGCTGATGTTCCTGCTATGAAACCGAATTGGCCAGTACTTAGAGCTTCTGCAATTATTGCTTCAGCCAGACCGTTTGAATTGCCTTCAGAAACAAATGATGTTGGTTACGATTCGTTGTATGCCGGAGGAATTATAGAAAGTATTTCAGGCCAATCGCCAAGTCCGTGGAAAGGTACTTCAACTGTATTAGCTAGAAGATTTAATAAGTCTGACAATAAGAGCAATTTTATTATTTCAAGCATTCCACTCGAAAGATTCAATGCAAAAAACAATATAGATAGTTTGTTTAAACAAGTATTTGTAAATGAGCTTGGATTCTAAACAAAAAAGAGTTGTTGTATTTGCAAGTGGAAGTGGCAGTAATGCTGTTAAACTTTGCCGAACTACTTTAAATCACGCTGATATAAAAGTAGTAGCATTGTTTTGTAATAATCCGAATGCTGGTGTAATAGAAAAAAT
>JAIYDG010000441.1 GCA_027487625.1 Bacteroidota bacterium | reverse complement strand
TACTAAAAATCTGACTTAAGCTCGCAATATTTGAAACAGTATCATAATTAGTGGTATCACCGATTCTATAAAAATTCCAGTTAACAGTTGCTAATACAGAGTTTTTTGATTGAAACGAAAATTGATTGGCTCTAAAACATGAACCTACCATATTTAGGTAAATCGTACTGTCAATTTTATTGTTTGAGGCAGCAGGATCAACTATAAAAGTATCTCTACATCCATTTAAATCTTCAACCATTAACTTAGCAGTAAATGTTCCTGCCAATGTGTAAATATGCGTAAAATTGTTCCATGGATTAGTTGCAGTTTGACCATCACCAAAATCCCATAAATATCTCTTAACTTGGTTTTGTGGAATTTTAGTGCTGTTTATAAATTGAACTGGAGTTTGGTTACATTGAGGAGTATAATTTGTAGAAAAACTAACTTCATTCATTTTAGACCAAACAATTACTGCTTCTTGAATTTCTTTTCTGGCCAAACATCCATTGCCATCAACAACTTCTAATACCAAACTATAAGCATTTCCAATGGGTGAGGTATAAGTATGACAAATATTTGTACCTGAACCCGGAGCTGAATTATTAAATGAACCATCACCAAATAAAACTACACGTGTGCTTAAAGGTGAATTGTCTAAGCCAGGAGCAGATAAATCGGTAATACAAGTTTGATTGCCACTAAAACATTGAGTGTCTTCGGAAGTCAGAACAAAATCTGCTTTAGGTTTGTCAACAACATTTATACTTGGACCATTAATTGTACAACTAGTACTATTTGAAAAATTTACAGTTACAGATGGAGTGAATGTTCCTCTAATTGGATATTGATATACTGGTGCACTTTGAGTGCTGGTGGCAGTATTTCCAAAATTCCAAGAATATGAGGTAGCTGTGAGTCCGGCATCAAACTTCACTGAAAATAAACTGGTGTTTCCAATACAAACTGTTGTAGATGAAACAGTCATTTGGCAGTTTTGCGACCAAACTTGAATTGATATAATGAAAAAAAGGAAAGTAAATATTTTACGCATAAGCTTCTTGGTTCCGTAAAGTTATCAAATCAAGCTATATATATGATAAATATTTTGTTAAAAAGGTTGCTTTTAGCAGAACTTTACAAAATAATTAGACAAATTTGTAATTTTTGTATCTATGGAAATATCAATTAATACTCCAGCTTTACTTTTTCCTGCTATATCATTGCTAATGTTATCTTATACAAATAAATTTCTGGCAATAGCTAGTTTAATCAGAAATTTGCATAACCAATATTCAAAAGAAAAAGACAATGCCTCCATTTTAAGAGGGCAAATTAAAAACCTTAAACTAAGGTTGAACCTAATTAAATACATGCAAGGTTTAGGTGTTTTGAGTTTTTTCTTTTGTGTTTTATGTATGACATTTATTTTCTTGGGAAATCAAACATATACCTTGATTATCTTCAGCTTAAGTCTATTAAGTTTAATGGTTTCATTGGGTTTGAGCTTGTATGAAATTTTTATTTCAACCAATGCTTTACAAATAGAATTAAGGGATATTGAAGGTTTGGATTAATTAGGGCCTGCTGAAAATCTTTATTAGAACTTATTATCAATCAATTAGACAGTGTTTTAATAATTTAAATGCAAGATTTAAAGAACAATTGCTTTAAATTCTATACATCATTTTTATTTCGTTTTCAATTAACCTTAAGGCAGAATCAAGGTCATCTTTGTCGTTGCTGCCAAATTGAAGTATTATATATACATCTTAAACACAAAATGGAAATCAAACAGTTTAATACCGAGGCAATTTTGTTTAGGACAATTTATTGGACTTTAACAAAATGCATTCGGTATAATTTGGCAGCGTCTAAAATCTGACCTGTTTCTGTCTTTTTCAGCTGGCCCTAATTGAAGATAAATTGATTTGACATTCAAAATCTGCTTTTTAACTGAATATGCTTAAATTTGCGGTTCATGCAAAAATCAGTAGCTTTTTATACATTAGGCTGTAAATTAAATTTTTCCGAAACTTCCAGTATTGGCAGAAGTTTAATGGAAGATGGATACCAAAAAGTAGAATTCCAGGATGGAGCGGATGTTTACGTCATTAACACCTGTTCCGTTACAGATCATGCTGATAAAAAATGTAAGAAAATTGTTAAAGAAGCATTACGTCATAATTCAAATGCATTTGTAGCAATTATTGGTTGTTATGCCCAGTTAAAACCACAAGAAATTGCAGGTATTCCGGGTGTTGACTTGGTTTTAGGAGCAGCTGAAAAATTCAATATTCAAAATTTTCTGGGTGATTTATCCAAAAAAGAAACGGCAGAAGTGCATGATGGAAAAATAAAAGAAGTTTTAGATTACCATGCTTCCTATTCTATTGGCGATAGAACACGAACATTTTTAAAAGTTCAAGATGGATGTGATTATTTCTGTTCATTTTGTACCATTCCTTTAGCAAGAGGTAAAAGTAGAAGTGATACCATCGAAAATACAGTTAAACAAGCTGTAGAAATTGTTAATCAGGGTACCAAAGAAATTGTTCTAACCGGAGTAAATACTGGAGATTTTGGCGTTCAGAATGGAGAAACTTTTTTTGGTTTACTTCAGGCTTTAGAAAATGTTGATGGATTAGAAAGAATTAGAATCAGTAGTATAGAGCCAAATCTTTTGTCTGATGAAATCATTGATTTTGCTGCTACTTCCAAAAAAATTGTGCCTCATTTTCATATTCCATTACAATCAGGTTCAGATGAAATGCTTAAATCTATGAGGAGAAAATACCTGAGTGATTTATATGCATCAAGGGTGAATCGTATCAAAGAAAAAATGCCTCATGCTTGTATTGGTGTTGATGTAATTGTTGGATTTCCTGGTGAAACTGATGAGGAGTTTGAAATAACCTATAAGTTCTTAACCGATTTAGATATTAGCTATTTGCATGTTTTCACTTACAGCGAACGTCCAAATACCACTGCCTATAAAATGCCAGGTAAAGTAAGAATGGGAATTAGGGCTGAAAGAAGTAAAAGACTTCATATACTAAGTGATAAAAAACGTCATTTCTTCTACGAACAAAATATAGGCAAATCTTATCAGGTTTTGTGGGAAGCTGAAAACGATAATGATACTATGTATGGTTTTACTGAAAACTATATCAAAGTAAAAACCAATTATGATCCAATGTTAGTGAATGAAATTACTCCAGTTGAACTTATTAAAATTGATGACGACATGGTTGTTAAAACCAAAGTTTTAAGTCTGGTTTATTAACAAAAAAAGCTTGTCTAAAATGAAAAATGAAGGTCTTTAGTTTCGAATAAATGATTCTTATAGGAACTTGTCTAAATAAAAAAAGAGGCTATTTCATTAAGTGAGACAGCCTCTTTTTTTTGATTTATTGTCCAACAATTTCACCTTCATCATGAGCTAGAATGAGCAACCCAGTTCTAATTTTGGGTTCAATCCAGGTTGATTTTGGCGGCATAATTAAATTATTTTCAGCAACATCTTTTACTTCTTCAATTGAAGTTGGGAAAAGAGTTATTGCTAAATCAAATTCGCCTGAATCAACTGATTCCTGCAAATGACCAATTCCTTTGCCTCCATCCATAAATGACAATCTGTGATCTGATTTACTATCACTAATTTCAAAGATGTTTTTAAGGATATATTCTTCAACTATGCTAACATCCAAAAGCTCCAGAATTCCTGTTAATTTCGATTTAATTTCAGGTTTTAAACTTAGTAAATAAGCTTTATTCTGAAAGTAAATTCCAAATTCACCTTTGTTTAATGGCTGAACAGGAAGTGAACCAGATGGAACCAAATCAAAACTCAATTTTAACTTATCTAAAAAGTTCGATGCATTAACTCTTGTTTTATCCTTAACCAATCTATGGTATTCATAAATTGTAAGTTTACTAAATGGAATCAAACAAACAGGAAAGTAATGATAAGATTCATTTCCGTTACCTTTACCTTTTTGAGTAATCATTCTTTCACCATATGCCGCAGAACCTGCAGAACGATGATGACCATCAGCAATATATAAATAAGGAATATTAGAAAACCTTTGTTCAATTAATTCAATATCACTTTGTTTACTTACAACCCAAAGATTATGTTTCTTTTGATCTGTGCTAATGAAATTATATTCAGGAACATGTTTTTGAATATATTGATCTATTAATAAATCAATTTGTTGATCATCAGGGTAAGTTAGTAATACTGGGTTTCCTAAAGAATTATAAAACTGAATATGGCTTGCTATTTCATTTTGCTTTTCTGTTAAGGTATTCTCGTGTTTTAGAATTTTATTGTTTAAATAATCTTCTACAGAGGCCGCTGCAATAATTCCGGTATAAGCATGACTACCAACAATCATTCTGTAAATATAAAAGGATGGAGTTTTATCTTTAATCAAAACGCCTTCTTCTTTAAATTTATTCAGGTATTCCAGTCCAATTGGAAAGTGCTTATCCGGACTTTTCTTTTCTCCTTTAAAATGAAGATATGGCTTTACTACATGCAAATAAGAATTAGGATTATTCTTAATTTCATTTGCAGCTTGTTCTTTTGAACCAGAATCAAAAGGCTGACAAGAAACCTGTCCGGCCTTTTCTTTAGCAGGCCTTAATGCCGCAAAAGGTTTAATTACAGCCATAAAATTTTATTAGGCGTTCTTGAAAAATTCAATCACTTTTTCAGCCAATTCAATACTGATTCTGTTTTGGGCTTCTTTTGTTGAACCACCAATATGTGGACTTAAAGAAACATTTGGATGTTCAAGAATAGCTAAATTAACAGGTGGCTCTTTTTCAAACACGTCAAGTCCTGCAAAAGCAACATGACCTGAATTAAGTGCATCCAATAAATCTGATTCTGAAATTACACCACCTCTTGAACAATTAATTAAGGCAACACCTTTTTTCATTTTAGCCATTTTAGCGGCATCAATTGGTGATTTATCTCCTTCATTAAATGGAATATGAAAAGTTATAAAATCACTTTGTGAAATTACCGATTGCTCACTAACTGTTTGAATTGGAACTTTCACTCTTGAATTTGTTCCTAACATTGGAAGATTTAAAATTACATCAACATTTGTAACATAAGGATCAAAAGCCAAAACCTTCATACCTAAACCAATGGCAATTTTTGCAACTTCTTGTCCAATTCTGCCAAACCCATAAATACCCATGGTTTTGCCTTGCAACTCAATACCATTTGAAGCAAGTTTTTTCATATCACCAAACTTAGCATTACCTTCAACAGGCATAACTCTATTTGTTTGTTGAATGAATCTGGCTCCTGAAAATAAATGTGTAAAAACCAATTCAGCAACACTTACTGATGAAGATGCCGGAGTATTTACAACTTTAATTCCTTTATGCTTAGCCGCTTCCAAATCAATATTATCTAAACCAACACCTCCCCTTCCAATTAACTTTAAATTTGGACAAGCTTCTATAATATCCTTTCTGATTTTAGTTGCAGAGCGAACCAATACTGCATCATAATTTTTCAAAGCTTCTGCTAATTGTTCCTGAGGAACTTTAGTAGTTTCAACATGATATCCGGCAGATTCTAAAATCGCTTTTCCGTTGCTATCAATGCCATCATTGGCAAGTATTTTTATCATAATAAAATTTTATTAAAGAAATATTAGGCTTTACTTTTTTCGAATTCTTGCATTGCATTAACCAATGCCTGCACGCTTTCTAATTCAAGCGCATTGTACATTGAAGCTCTTAATCCACCAACAGAACGATGTCCTTTTAATCCACTTAAATTATGAGATTTACATAGTTTAAAGAATTCATCTTCCAAACTAGCATCATTTAAAACAAAATTCACATTCATTCTACTTCTATCTTCAACAGCTACAGTTCCTTTAAACATGCTATTTCTATCGATTTCGGCATACAATAAATCAGCTTTTTCTTTATTTCTGATTTCCATTGCTTCTAGACCTATAGATTTAATCCAACGAAGTGTATGCATTGTAACAAAAATGGCAAATACACTCGGTGTATTGTACATACTTCCGTTTTCAATATGAACTCTGTAATCTAACATGGTAGGTATTTTACGAGTTACTGTTGCTAATAAATCCTTTCTGATTACAGCCAGAGTGGTACCAGCAGGACCCATATTCTTTTGAGCACCTGCATAAATCATAGCGAATTTTGAAGCATCAACTGGTTTGCTAAAAATATCACTACTCATATCACAAATCATAGGTACCGGAGATTCAGGAAATTCAAACATTTCAGTACCATAAATTGTGTTATTTGAAGTACAATGAAAATATTCAGCATCAGCAGGAATTACATAATCCTTAGGGATATATGAGTAATTTTTGTCTTCACTACTTGCTACAACATTAACATTTCCGAAAAAACCTGCTTCTTTTACTGCTCTTTTAGCCCAAACTCCGGTATTTAAATAAGCAGCAGTCTTTCCTTCATTCAAAAAATTCATCGGAATCATGTCAAATTGCAGACTTGCTCCTCCTTGCAAAAACACCACTTCATAGTCATCATTTAAATTAAGGAGTTCCTTAACCAACTGAGTTGCTTCTGTCACAACAGCCTCATATTCCTTACTTCTGTGACTAACTTCAATTAATGACAATCCAGTTCCTGAAAAATTCTGAAGGGCTTGAATGCTTGCTTCGATAGCTGAGGCCGGCAATATTGCAGGACCTGCCGAGAAATTGTGTACTTTGCTCATGTGTCTTTCGTTGGTAACTGCGAATTAAAGAAACACTATTCGATTTTTTTCAATAACAAATCATTTATTTTTGCTAAAACTTGTAAGTGGTTCCTAAAAAACAGACAGTTTAAATATAATAATTATGAAAATACGTATTTTAATCGCTTTGATATTCTTATTAATCGGCAATATTTCTTTTGCCCAAAGAAAGGTGAAACCATTAGACGAAGACTTGGCTAAGGAACAAAAAAAGTATGAAGACCCTTATGGAAAAGGTTTAAATTCTGAAAAATGGAAGTTTGGTGGAAACTTTACAGGTGGATTATCAAATGGCGGTGGAATGTTATTGATTCAACCGGCCGTTGGTTATAATATTAAACCAAAAACAATGTTGGGTGCAGGATTTACCTATATTTATTTTCAACAGAACTATGTAGGATTTAAATATAAGTCAAATATTTTCGGCCCACAGATATTTGCTCGTCAAACGCTTATTAATAATATCTTTTTACATACTGAATATAACCCTATCAGTTATCCTAAAATAATTGATGCCAAAGGAAATACCAGAAGAGACTGGATTCAGCAAACCTGGGTTGGTGGTGGACTAAATCCTGGAAAAGGTGCTTATTTTATGGTTTTATACAATGTTATGTATGATGACCAAAATACCTTTACAGGTTCTCCTTGGGACCTAAGAGTTGGATTTTTCTTTTAATAGAATAAAACTTTAATTAAAAATTCTTTTGAAAATGAACTTCCTTCAACTACTTACTAGATAATATTAAACTATAAAAATATGCAAAGAAAAGTAGTTTTATATATCGCCACAAGCTTAGATGGTTTTATTGCTCAGCCTAATGATGAGCTCGATTTTCTTTCAATAGTAGAGCAAGAGGGACAAGATTATGGATACGCTGATTTCATAAAAACAGTAGACACTGTAATTGTAGGACGTAAAACTTATGATAAAGTAATTTCAATGGGTTTCGACTTTCCACATGCAGACAAAGACGCCTATATAATAACACGTACACCAAGACCAAATATTAGTTCAGTTAAGTTTTATACCGGTGATATTAAATTACTTATTGATAAACTTAAATCAGAAAATGGTAAAAATATATTTTGTGATGGAGGTGCAGAAATTGTCAACGAACTTTTAAAACACAATTTAATTGATGAGTTTATAATTTCTATCATTCCAATTTTAGTGGGTAATGGCACAAAACTTTTTAATGATAGCAGACCGGAACTAAAATTAGAACTAATTTCAACAAAACAATTTGAAAGTGGATTAGTTCAACTTCATTACAAACGCTCTGAAAATTAAAGTGAATCCAAAAATTAAAGTGAATCCAAAAACTAAAGTCAATTCAAGAAACAATAACAATCTTCATTTAGCTTGAAAATCTTTTTATTCAAATGTTTTTTTGAATACTTTAATTATACCTTTTCATCAACTGTTCAATAAAAAACAATCCGATTTGTGGTTTTAGTACCAGGGTAAAAATCAAACCATAAACAGCACCAAAAAAATGTGCATCATGATTGATTGTATCAGCGTTTTGTTTTGCTGCATAATTTGAATAAACCAAATAAATGATTCCCATAAAAATTCCAGGGATGCCAAAATAAAATTCTTGAAGAGGATTAAACAAAATTGAAGCAAATAATATTGCGGATGTTGCTCCTGAGGCTCCTAATGAATTATAATATCCATTGTTTTGGTTCTTATAATAACTGCTGGCATTGGCGGCAATAATTGAACTAACATATAATAAAACAAATAAAACCTTACCTGAAGCTCCAAAAAACAACATATAGTATGATTCTACTTCTGCACCAAAGGCAAATAGTACAAACATATTCATTAATAAATGCGGCCAATCTGCATGCAAAAAACCTGAACTTAACATCCTCCACCACTCATTTTTATTCTTAACTAAATATGGATTTAAAATAAGCTTATCCATAATATTAGGTTGATAAAATGCCTGAATACTAATGGCGGCAGTAATAAGAATCAATACAATTGTTATCATTTAAAGGGAATTTTGTTCTGCAAATTAGAATCAAAACAAAATCATTTATTCAATTTTATTTTGATTTGAGGATTATGACAATAAAATACAAAAATTTATAATGTGTTTTTGGCAATTGCTTTTAATAGTCAAATTTGCAAAATGAAGAAAATTGGAATTCTTAGTGATACGCATGGTTTTGTTCCTGAATCATTGTTCGATTTTTTTAAGGATTGTGATGAAATATGGCATGCGGGAGACTGGGGTGATGAAAAAACATTTGATGTTTTAAGAAACTTTAAACCCTTAAAAGCTGTTTATGGGAATATCGATGGACAAGAATTAAGGATTCAAATGCCTGAAATATTAGAGTTTAATTGTGAAGATGTAAGAGTTTGCATGTTACATATTGGTGGATATCCAGGCCATTATTCACCTTTATTTAGAAAACAATTATCGCTAAAATCCTATGATTTAATGATTTGCGGTCATTCACACATATTAAAAGCCATGAAGGATCCTAATTCAGGAATGATGCATTTGAACCCTGGAGCAGCAGGAAAACATGGATTTCATAAAGTTTCAACCGCCATGAGATTAAAATTTGACAAAAAAAGAATGTTCGATTTAGAGGTTTGGGAACAAAAAAAATGATACCTTGTACAACCCGTTTTATAAATAAGTTGACTTAAAAAAATAATTTACTATTTTGCTAACCAAACGACAAAACATCATATGAAGAAGTTTTTACTGGCAGCCTCTTTCGCAATTATTTCTGCATCAGGGTATTCACAAGTTAAAGTGAACTCTTGCGGAACCGATCAGCACCACCAAAATTTAGTTTCTGAGCATCCAGAATTACTGGAAGCGAAGAAAAAATTTGATGCAGATTTCAAAGAATACATCAAAACTTACAAACCATCAGACAAAAACAGTCTGAAAAAAGCGTCAGCTCCTAAATATATCATCCCGGTTGTTGTGCATGTTTTGCACAATTATGGAAGTGAAAATATTAGCGATGCTCAAATTCAAAGTGAAATCAACTTTCTAAATCAAAGTTTTAGAAATTTGGTTTCTGATTCAACAAATCGTCGTCAAGATACTTTTAATGGCGTTTTCTACAGCTACAAACAATTAGCTGCAGATGCAGAAGTTGAATTTAGATTAGCCCGCAAAGACCCTAAAGGAAATTGCACAAACGGTATCGTTAGGGTTCAAACTCCTTTAACTAATAAAGGTAATGACGATTTAAAACAACTTAGTGTTTGGGATACCAAAAGGTATTTCAATATTTGGGTTGTTAGAGGAATAAACAGAGGAAATACAGTTGGTATTGCTGGATATGCTCAGTTTCCAATGGGTTTCAATAATGGTGCTTCTACTGATGGTATCATTGTTATTCATAACGAATTTGGAAACATTGGTACTTCAAATCCAGGACAAACTCCTAAAGTAACAACTAGTACCCACGAAGCTGGTCACTGGTTAGGTTTATACCACCCTTTTCAAACACAAGGTGAAACTTGTGGATTAGATGGTGATGAAGTTTTAGATACTCCTCCTACTATATTCTCTGCAACTTCAAATGAGCCTTTGAGAAACAAATGTGCTGATAAAAGATACAATACTTGTACAAATGAAATTCCTGATTTACCAGATATGCAGGAAAATTACATGGATTATTTCATCGGAAATTGTGCAAGTAACATGTTTACAAAACAACAAGTTGTAAGAATGCATTACGTTTTAGACAACTACAGAAGAACTTTGTGGCAAGAAGATAATTTAATTTCTACAGGTGTTAAAGATAATTCAACTGCAACTTGTTCTCCAATTGCTTCATTTAGCACAACAACTAGAATTACTTGTGCAGGAAATAAAATTTCATTCACAGATAATTCTTACAATTCAAACATTACTGCTTGGAAATGGAGCTTCCCTGGTGGAACTCCAGCTACAGCAACTACTAAGGCTCCCGGACAAATTCAATATGATAATCCTGGAACTTATGAAGTTACTTTAGAAGTTACTGGTCCTAACGGAACATCTTCAGTTACTTACAAAGATTATGTTGTAATTCAACCAGCTGCTGCTAACAATCCTTCAGGATACTATACAGCTGATTGGTGGTACCAAAACAATTGGTATGATAAGGGTTGGGTTTTCGAATATGAGAATGATAAAAACAAATGGGTAAGAACAGCTGCAACATCATTTAATCAAAATGCTTGTATGATGTATCCTAAAGATCCATTTAATTTAAGTTCTTCAGTTGGAGCATTAACATCTTTAATTTCTCCATCTTATAATTTCCAAGGAGTTTCAAATGGATACTTCTCATTCAATTATGCATTTGCACAAGGTACATTAAGTGCTGATATCGGTGGTGGAGCTACAAAAGAAGAATTAAGAGTTTATACTTCAGTTGATTGTGGCAAAACATGGATTAGCAGAGCAGCAATTGGTTCTTCAACAATTTCAACCATTGGAACTGGAACAGCAGCTCAATTAGCAAGTAATATCAATTTCGTTCCTGCTAACCAAAGCAAATGGAAAGAAGTTAAAGTCGAAGGTTCTTCTATACCAAATAATTCAAACGTTAAATTCAAAATTGAATTCAAATATGCTGGTGGAAATAACTTCTATTTAGACAATGTAAAATTAGGAACCGTAACAGGAATCGAAGATGAATTAGCTAAACAAATTAAATTCAGTGTTCAACCTAATCCATTCAATTATGAAACTACCATTTCATATGAATTGAATAAAAATGAAGATGTTGAAATTCGTTTATTTGATATCGCAGGTAAAGAATTAGGAGTATTGTTTTCAGGTGATCAAGCTGCAGGAATTCAAGAATTCCAAATCAGCAAATCGCAGTTTAATTTACAAAGTGGACTATATTTTGTGAATATGAACATTGGCGGACAAAAATTCTCGAAAAAAATAGTTGTTGAATAACAGACAATTAATTCAAAAAAGGCGCATCAAATCAATTGATGCGCCTTTTTTTTGCATTTAGTTTTGGATAAATAATCTAGAATACTACTTTTGCAGTGGAGAGTTGGCAGAGTGGTCGATTGCGGCAGTCTTGAAAACTGTTGTCTGTAACAGGACCTGGGGTTCGAATCCCTAACTCTCCGCCAGAATAAATGAAAACCTAATTTTGCAAAGCAAAATTGGGTTTTTTTGTGCCCCAAATTGTCGAAAAAAGCGCAGCGCATTTTCGTAAGATTTGGGGCACAAAAAAACTCAGTATGGAGCAAAGCGGAATACTGAAGGTTTTCATTTATTCTGATGCCTCCCCCAAAAGGGATCATGAAATAATCCCTCTTATACTATTTTAGTAAATGTTATTGAGTTAAAAAAACATACATGCAGCAAAGCGGAATACTGAAGGTTTTCATTTATTCTGATGCCTCCCCAAAACGGGATCGTATGGGATTATTGAATAATCCCCTATCTACTTTTTACCAAATCTTCCTGTCGAAAAAGCAAAGCGCATTTTCGATAGCATAAGGGCACAAAAAATACCTGCATGAAGCTTAGCGGATTGCAGAAGGTTTTCAATTTGTTCTGATGCCACCCTAAATTGGGATCATAAAACAATCCGTCACTTTCCTCGGATTACTAAAGAGGAAAAGCGAAAATCCTTATTATCATTGATAATCTGGCTTTTTTGTATTTAGGAAAGGTCGTTTGTTTATGACATAAAACTATAGGCTTAGTTAGCAAATTGCGACTTCGAACTAAAAAAGTAAAAAAACACACGAGTTTAAACGCTTTGTCTCGTCAAACCTAAAAATGCCGCTAACGAACTTTTCAAATTGTCACCAATATTGTTCAATAAATGGGGGCCATCTAATAACTTTAAGATGTAGTCAAGAGCAATTTAAGCCTGATAAATTCATAAACATAAGTTATCCAAGCATATTGTTCGAATTTCCAACCAAGGGCTGAATTACCTACCTTAAATTGTATAAGTGTGGCTGTTTACACCAAAAGAAATATGAAACCTGAAATCGGGCGAGCGAAAAGATTATTCCAAGAAAAAACCAAAGAAGCCCTAAAGTTTAACAATTTCCTTACGGAGTTTAATGCTACTTCCAATAGAGGGTAACAAGATTTAGATTCGATTTTTACATCAACAACTGAAAGACTAAGAGATGCCCTCCTATCGAATATTTAGGGACTGCTGATAACAAATGCTTAATTAGATTTTCAAATAGTCTTATGTAGAATATGAAACAATTACCTAAACCCATCTTAGAATAATACAGGTTGGAGAAATTTACAGCCATATTCAAGACTAATTAACTACCAGCTTAACTACTTTTTGAGCATGTTGTGAATTAATCTTTACAAAATAAATTCCTTGTTCAAGTTCTAAATTTATGTCAACAATGTTTTCTGCAAATAAAACTTGATTTTTAAACACGGTATGTCCGGAAATATTTATTATTTCTATCTCAACATTTTGTTTTGATTTGTTATTTATTTGAATCAAACCATTAGTTGGATTTGGTGAAACAGTAATTGCATCCAAACTATTTTGTTCCAATAAACCCACAGGACCTTCTTGAATAACAACCAATTGTTTGTTTAATGAACCGGCTACAAAATTGATATAGGATAAGCGCTGCTTACCTACGTTGTTATTTTGCACATTGATAACAGTAGCTGTAGTACCTTTACCAAATGCAGGATTTAATGATAACCAAGATTCGGCAGGACTACCTACCCAACTTGTATTCGTGTTTACAACTATAGTTTTAAAAAAAGATGTTAAATTAAATCTTACGGTATCTAGCGAAAATTGAAGTGTTTCTGGTATCACTTGAACTATTTTACTAGCTGTATCGCTAACACAACCTAAGATATTTTTTTCAATCACTTCAACTTTATTTGGTCCTATATTTTTCCATAAAACTGGCAATAAATAATTAGTACTTAATGAATCTTGATTGACATCGTTTACAAACCATTGGTAAGTTGAACCTGCATTTTGGATAACATTATAATTTACAGTAGCATTATTAATTGGTGCCACATTTGAGAAAATATCATATATGATTGGCTTGGGAGATAAATTAAATGTTATTTTGTTTGATTCGTTTCTACAACCAGGATAATTTGTTAAAACCAAAGAATATGTTCCATTACTATTTACATTTAAAACCGAATCATTTGCATTAAGAATGGAACTTCCATTTTTATACCATTGGTAATTGTATTTGGAAGTTGTAGTGGGAAATATTAAAGCAGATTTTCCTTCACAAAAATTGAAAGAATCGAGGGTGGTGATTGTTGTATTTATTGTATTGGCACACATTTTATTAAATGAATATACCATGATTTTACGCTCATTAAATTCGCTACCCACAAACAACGATTTTGATGAAAAAGCTAAATCATTCACATTAATATCTAAATCAGGATTCCAATTATCTAATACTCCAGAATACAAATTTACCGCACCTAATTTATTTCTGGTTTGCCCTCCTAATTCATTAAATACTCCACCAATATAAGCTAAGCTATCTATAAACACAATGCTGTTTACACTTCCATTAGCAGTAGGATTCCAACTATTTACTAAATTTGTTATGGGTGATATTGCAGCTAATTTAAACCTATCATCAGAACCAATGGAGGTGAAATCGCCACCAACAAAAAGCATATTATTTTTTTGAGCTATTGTTCTAACTGACCCATTTGCATTAGGGTTCCAAGTATTAATATTATGAGTTAATAAATTGAAAGATGCCAAGTTATTCCGACTTTGAGAACCAATAGTTGAAAACTGACCTGCTATATATAAATTGTTATTATAAATAAGCATATTGTTTACTGTATTATTAACATTGGGATTCCATGCTAGTTTTGATAAAGTAGAAATAGTAAATGCTACCAAC
>JAIYDG010000445.1 GCA_027487625.1 Bacteroidota bacterium | reverse complement strand
TAAACGATAACATAAACCTATTTCTTTGGGAATTTCAATGATTTGATTATTCGTTAAAATTAACCATCGTAATTCAGGAGGAAGTGCTTTTTTAGAGACCGTTTTAATGTGATTTGATTTTAAACCAATCATTTCAAGCTTGGGACATTCACCAAAAACCTCGGGTAATTCTTCAAACAAATTATCAGAAAAAAAGACAATTTTAAGGTGCTTTAATTTGTTAAAATCCGCAGGTAAGCTTTTCAACTTATTAAAAGATAAATCAAGAATTTCCAAGGAATCAGCCAATTCAAGTATTTCAATCGGAAATTCTGTTAAATTATCAGATAATTTTAAATGTTTAATGCCATTTAACTGACCCTTTTTTAACTGCTCTAATGTTTGCATAAATAAAATCAAAGTTCAATAATAAAACGATACTTGCATAGAAACTAAATTTTAAATATGAATACGTAAACCTTTTGATTTACAATAGGAATTTTAAGCATTCCTATCTCCAAAACTTAAGAAGCAAAGTTTATATCTTTAAACAATTTGGATTTATGTTGGGCTGAATATATATTGATAAAAAAGAAATGTTAATTTATTTAACAAAACAAAAATTTAGATTCACAACAAATGAGTAGTTTATTAAAAGACAGGTACAACCCAACATTTTATGAGATTCTTTCGAATGCCATATCCAAGGTTTATCCCTTGTTCAACAAGAAAAAATTTATCAAAGAAATTTTCTGTGAAGATTTTGAAAACAAGGAATTAAAAGGAAGAATGAAACATACCACTATAGTTGTTCATCATTTCCTTCCTTCTGATTTTAAAGAAACTTCTGCATTATGGATTTCAATTGTTGATGTTCTTAGAAAAGAAGGTCATCAGGGATTGGCATTAGAGTTTATGTTTATACCTGATTATATAGAAACTTTTGGTTTAAACTATTTTAATGAAAGTACTGAAGTATTCGAAAAGATAACCTCCTTTACCAGTTGTGAATTTGCAGTTCGTCCATTTATCATAAAATATGAAGAAAAAATGGTTAAACGTATGCTAAGTTGGAGTAAACACAAAGACCATCATGTTAGAAGATTGGCAAGTGAAGGAAGTCGCTCTAGATTACCTTGGGCCATTGCATTACCTAAATTTAAAACCGATCCTACTCCTATTCTACCCATTTTACATCAGTTAAAAAATGACCCATCAGAATATGTAAGACGAAGTGTTGCAAATAGTATAAATGACATTTCAAAAGACAATCCCAATATTGTATATGAAATTATTCAATCGTGGAAAGGAGCAGGCAAAGAAACTGAATCTATCATTAAACATGGCTCTAGAACCTTATTAAAAAAAGGAGATCCAATAGTACTCGACTATTTTAATTTGAAGGAAAAAGAACACTTGTTATGCCATAAATTCAGTATCCACCAACAACAAATTAGGATTGGAGATAGCATTGTTTTTTCATTTGAATTAGTAAACAATGAAAATCATACATGTAAAGTAAGATTAGAATATGGTATTTACTATTTGAGAAATAATGGCACTCATAGTAAAAAGGTATTCAAAATTAGTGAACGGGAACTTGCACCTGAAGAAAAATTATTCATTGAGAGAAAACAAAGCTTCAGGGTAATAACTACTAAACAATTTTATGTGGGAGAACAGAAATTATCACTTATAATAAATGGTAAAGAAAAGTTCATTGGTAGTTTTGAACTTTTAGAAGAAAATTAAACTAGCTTTTAGATTGGCTAACAAATATCATTTTACCCTTATTTACTTTCAATTAATTTTGATTATTGAATCAGATTAAATCCATTCATGATTAAATAAAAACAGAATGGGCTTATTCAAATTAATCTAAAAATTATGAAATACTCATTGTTAATTATAGCTAGTACCCTTATCGCTTTAAATGCTTGTGATAATACTCAATCAAACAACCAAACCAAACTTCCTAAAACAGATACTTTATTAAATAATTCCAAATTGGATACTAGCTCAATAGTTCCTAATGGTTTTACCCTCCTTGAAAATAATTGTTTTGTTTGTCATAGTCCTGATGCTAAACTGGAAGTTAGATTGGCACCACCAATGGAAGCAGTAAAAAGACATTATATTGATAAAGAAACTAAAGAAGATGAGTTTACAGCTGATTTAATAAAATTCATTAATAATCCTGCAGAAGAAAACACCAAAATGCCCGGAGCTGTTAAAAAATTTGGGGTAATGCCAAAAATGAGTTTTAGTGAACCTGAATTGAAAGCAATAGCAAATTATATTTATAATAGCGAACTAGAAAAACCAGATTGGTTCGATAAACATTATCAAGAAGAAAAGGCCAAATATTCGGGCAAGAAATAGTTTGATATTCATTTTTACTTATCCCCTTTCCAAGAATTAATATTGTTTTCGATATAGAATTTTATGCGATTATATTCTTGATCATTTCGAATAATACGATCATAATAACGAGTTTGCCATTTAAAATCTAATTGAATTTTTCTAATTTCAAAAGTACATCTTCCTTTAAACCATCTGATGATTCTAGGAATATTGTCATTTAACATTGGATTATTACTACCTGCAAAACCACCCACTTCAATTGAATCAGATAGGCTTTGCTTTTCCGATAAATTTGGGGAATTTTTAAAATCAGAATCTGGTTGATTTATTATGATGATACCATGAATATGGTTGGGCATTATGACGAAAGAATCTAATTGCGCATAAGGAAAATGATTTGGGATATCTATCCAACATGATTCTGCAATTTTTCCTTGTAGAGACGCGATAAATTCCCCCCGCCCCCGTAGAGACGCGATTAATCGCGTCTCTACGGGGGCGGGGGGAATT
>JAIYDG010000027.1 GCA_027487625.1 Bacteroidota bacterium | reverse complement strand
TTTTGAATTTTTGGAAAAATAAATTATTTTAAAAAAAATCTTTAAATTTCTGTTTTATTTTCAGCTCCCATAATGAGGTGATTATCGTTGAGCCGTTGCAACAGGATGCGTGACCGCTCTCTCTTCCATGTTCGTTTTCTATCTTTAACCGGCGCTCCTTAACTTTACACCAACATCAAACACATCTTGAAGAAAGAAAAAGCTCTACCTCAAAAACATCTATTTTTATGTTATTTTTCTAAATTTCTGACTAATTTCTTTTTGTTTTTATTTTGATTTTGACTTCTGCTGTTTTTATTGCTTTTTCTACCCTATTCCTTATGAATAAAAATGTTTCTCCTTAACTTATGACTTATTTTTAAATTGTTGCTAGCTATTTCCCAACTTTGCATCTTAAAAAGGTCTTATTTTAGTAGATGTTTGACCCCCTCCCCCTTTTTCTAATTCGCATATGTTTCTTGTTTGTTATAGAACATTCTAGTACGGAGTGTTGCCAAAAAAGGGTTTTTTAATTAGTCATTTGTTTCCCAACTTTTAATTTTGAAAAATAGAATTTTTGGGGCGGTACTTTTTTAATTTATTCTTAGAGCCACCCTGTTAATTTCTTGGAGCGTTGTCTCCCAATAAGCGCAAAATTTGAACAATATAAAAACCATCTTTCTTTAGAAAATATTGTTAGTTTCATTTGAAACTTCCATTTTGGCTCTCTTAATGGATAAAAACATTTCTCCATTGTCTAAAGGAAAAACTCCAAAATTGAAATCTGTTAGAAAAGCTGTGTCTAAAATAGAGCGAATTTATTCAGAAGGTTCTTTAGAAGAAAAACGTCTTTTTGGCTGGAGCCCACCAGCCGAGTTGGAAATTCATTCAAACCTTTTTTGTTGTATTTTCCTAACTGACTGCATCTATCGTTGTAAGGGGAGGCCTTTAGCCTTACTTCAAGGATCTAATTTGAGTAAGGTGTCTGAATACTACCCTCTGATTCAACATTCATCTGTTACGTATTTTGCTTGTGTGACTCATTTTCGCAAGCCAAGCTCAGCACTCACAGCTGGGTCCGGCAAAGGGGAAAGATCAGACATTCTAGGCCGATGGGCAGACAATCCTGTAATCCCTGATGGTTATTGGGTTAGGATCCCGACCCCTTATCGGTCTCGCTCTTTCAAAGCCTGGGAGTCTTTTAATGCAGATTGGAAACGGCTGATGATGTCCAATCACACTTCAACTTCGCAAAGTCAAAGGTTTGTATTTTTCTTATTTTGACATTTTTATTATTCTTATTTCAAGTCTTAAATTCTATCTAACTTTTTATTTTTATTTTTCAACAGTCTACAATTGGATCACATTCAGACTAGTTTCCCAGAGACGCATCAGTCCTTCTTCACCCTCACGCAACCCACTCAAGGGGCAACTGGTGGAGGCCCAACACCGGGAACTTCTATGATTCCATTCAGGTTTTTCTAATTTTTAATTTTATTATGCCAAAATTTGCTTTTTAATTTATTGTATTTTCTGATTTTCTATTGTCTTATTTCTTTTGATTTCTAGTCAGCATCACTCGCATCAGACACAGGATCAGTCTCAAAAAGAAGCACTTGCTTATTTTATCAATGCTTTCCCTGCATCATCGGAGACAAGTGATCCAACATCCCTTCCCTCTGAGGCCTATGACACGCTCAGGTGTGTTTTTTATTCTCTTTTATTGGTTGTTAAATTTTTTGTTTTTTTAGGTTTGCTTTCAAAATTCCCTACTCTCCCTCTCATTTTTCATCTAGAATCATAGACGGGTTGAACAACCCACACCAGCAAGGCGGCAGCAACACCAGCAGTGCCAGTGCAGCTAACGGCGGTGAAGAGGAGGTTGATGTAACGGACGATGCAGAGACGAATACAGACCCGCTCCAGGTAGGACGGACCTCCACGTCAAGTGCATGCAACTCTGAGTCAGAAACTAATCAGCTGTCTGCACATCTCAACAAGTAAGTGTTTTGAATTTATTTTCATCTATTTTCAATTTTTGTTTGCTATATTTCAATTTCAAATCCTATTTTGTGAATTATTTTTGTGTTACCAGTACTCTTATCTAATCTAATTTTGTTTACTTTCTCTTGTTTTCAAGCCCAAAACGTGCCAGAGTGGAGGAGGAAAAAACAAACGCTGACCCACGTTCACTGTCAATGTCGTCTTTGACAAGGCCTCCACCAAACACCACTCCAAGCCTCCCTAGGCCTGCGGGTTCCCCATCTCCTAAGGGCATGGACATCCGGAAACGCTTAACCATGGAGTATCTGATAGAACAGAATAAGGTGCTGTCTCGTCTTCTCGACCGGAGTGACAGTATCAGTTCCAATCTAGCCAAGATTGCGAACAATCTCTCATCTCAGTCTCAATCCCAGGTCATCAAAAGCCAAGAAATATTTCATGCCCAAACCCGGGAGAGTCAGGCTAAATTTGAAGCACTTCTGGGAAAATACAATAAGGCCTGTGTAGACATTGACTATCTAGTGTCCTGCGTACATCCTGATCTTCGAGATAAGGTTTTGTCACACCTTCCTTCTAAAAAAGATGCGTCTTAAAAACATTTCTTTGCTTGCCATTTTTCATTTTTATTGTTTCTAACTATTTTGTGTATCTAAAATAAAATTCTGATTTTTGAAATAATTCCTGTTTTTTATTTTGTGTTTTTATGTTCTATCTAGCCTACTCCTACACATCCTGTAATTCTAATTTTTAGCACACCTGGTCATGTAATTAATTTTAGTGTCAGATGTCAATTGGTATTTAGAAAAAGGTTACTTTTTTGAATCTCAGTCTTGTTGAGTTTAATTCCAATCCAACCTTTAAGCTGTGAAGACCAATTCACTTTGATTGTTTTCAATCTATCCATTTTCAAAAATTCAAGAATTTTTGTCAAATTTCATCTTTAAATCGGGTTCAAAACCGAGGCTTCGCGACTGAGATTCAAAACCGATTTCCTTCATCAATTTCAAATACCGGGGTGCCTGAAGTTTTGTCTAAGAACTGCTGCTGACCTTCACTTTGGACCTTAAACCAACAGCCTGTGATTTTTCACTTCAATTTACGCAAGTTAGTATTTCATTCTACTGTCAAGTGAAAATAGAATGTGCGTGAAAAAATGGCTTTCAGTTCATTGCGTAACTCAGTGCCAGATTCATCTCAATCGGATGTGACAATCCTCTCTAATCCTAAAGACTATCAAGTTTATCTCTGGTCAAGCCAGCCTGGTCCTAATCTGTCACTTCTACCTACTTATTTGTGGAAAGTTTTGAAAGAAAATTCGTGCGACTTCTCTCTTTCTTCGATTATAACTCCTGTCATTCGAGACGCATCTCTCAAAGACATTTTGCTTAATTTACTTGGCCTATCAAAGGCTTGTCAATCCCACAAACAGATCCATATTTTAATTTTGGATTCTCAAAGTGCACTTAATTCTACTTCTGTTCTACCCTATGCCACTTATTTTGCTGATTTTGCTGCTAACATCGATTCATTTCCTAACCAACATTACTTTTTTATCTGTAATAATTTAATTCCGGCTTGGGCATCTTACTTGAATTCAGCTAAGATCAAATATCAAAATGATATTTTGGAAAAAGTCCTTATTGGCCTTGCCGTTAATTCAAATACCTATCCAAAAATTCACTTGATTGACATCGCACATCCCCTATCAGATCGGACTTCATATGTTCATGGAGATCCGGACATGTTTGAGGAAAGAGGCCCATATGAGAATGTTACTTTTAATTTGAATTCGTATGGCCTTGAATGCCTTGCTGTGGAGATAGTCACAAAACTCATGTCAAGAGTTAGGACCATTTCTTAATTTTGAAAATAATGTGTGCAGTTTTTTGAAAATTATTTTGTTTTCTATCCGAATCATGAAAAAGAATTTAATAAAAGTTTCTG
>JAIYDG010000609.1 GCA_027487625.1 Bacteroidota bacterium | reverse complement strand
TTGCTGATTTCATGCCATCATGAAAAATCGGATACCGAATTATACCAAGAAGCAAATACCTATTACGATTCTGGGAATGACTCTTTGTGTATTTTAACACTGAATAACTTATTGGATAAAAACCCTCGATATGAAGATGGACTTTATTTAAGGGCATTTTCAAAACATCGCTCCGAGAAATTTGCAGAGGCCATACTTGATTATTCAAGTTATATTTTAATGCATCCATTATATGAGGACGCCTATTATTTTAGAGCAGTTGCTAAGTATCAATTAAAAGATACCAGCGCAATTAGTGATTATAACAAAGTAATTGAGTTGAATCCAAAATATGGAGAAGCCTATAATAATAGAGCCATTATTTATCTCTATAGGAACGAAAATGAAAAAGCCTGTAATGATTTAAAATCAGCTCAAAAACTGGGAATTAGCAATGCTGATTCATTGATAATTAAATATTGTAATTCAAACTAATCCAGCAAACCGTCGGGCAAATCAAGGCCAATTTCTTTAGTTTCATCATCAACCCACTGAATGATAGGTTCAACAGCTGGGATCAATAATTCTTTATTGTTATAAGTAGTTCTGAATAATAACTGCATTGGCATTTCAATTAACTCTTCTACCCTTCCAATTTCACCGAAGTTTTCATCAATCAAAAGAAAACCAACTAAATCCTCATCAACTTTTTGTTTACGTTTTGCACCTTTTTTCAAGGGCATCATTAAATTGTAGCCAATAAAATCTGCAGCTTTATCTACAGTATCGATATTCTTCAGTTTAATGAGGTATTCATTTCCTGTTAAGTGGCGAAATGATTCCAATAAAAAAGGAACAGGCTTTTCCCGAATTTCGAGAAAAGCCCATTCCTTTAATTTTTCTTTTTGATTAAGTTGAATTTTCAACTCACCAAAATTACCATGAACTTTCACAACAGAACCGATAAAATCGAAGTCTTTTCTGTTGATAGTTTTCAAGATTAATAATTATTCTGCAGGAGTTTCAGTTGCTTCAGCAGCAGCTTCTTCAGCAGCAGGAGCTTCTTCAGTTGCAGGAACTTCTTCAACAACAGGAGCATTTGCAGCAGCAATAGCAGCCTCAGCAGCAGCTAATTTAGCAGCAATTTTCTCTGCACGAGCAGCATTTGCTTTTGCTTCATCAGCAAGTTTAGCAGCAGCTTGATCTTTTGCACTCATGTTAACACGAGATTTGTGTTGTTCAACCTTGTTTGCTTTATCTGAAACCCAAGTTTCAAATTTAGCATCAGCTTGTTCTTGAGTAATTGCACCTTTAGCAACACCCATTTCAAGGTGATGTTTCAATAAAGCGCCTTTGTAAGATAACAAAGCACGACAAGTGTCGGTTGGTTGAGCACCATTGTTTAACCAATAAACTGCACGATTCACATCCAGGTCAATAGTTGCCGGTTGTGTTTGAGGAAGGTATGAACCAATCTTTTCGATAAACTTACCATCCCTCGGAGCACGTGAATCCGCCACCACTACGTGGTAAAAAGGTGCTTTTGAACGTCCATGACGTTGTAGCCTGATTTTTACTGACATATAATAATAATTTGTTGTTTTAACCCGGGGTCTCCATTTCCACGGGGCTGCAAATTTGGGAAATTCTAATTAAAATTCCAAACTTTCTCAGTATTAGCCTTCAAATATGCCAAATTGAGTAAAATGATGTGTAAAATGTTTGCTTTGAAACTTGATCCACTCAGCTTTATTTAATAAGCCAAAAACCGGGTGATTAAAACCTGCATCAGGGTTTTCATTCCAGAACTTAATGAAGTTATTTATCTCATTATGAAGAGCTAAGCTAGCTTCTTCAAGACTAGAGTATTTTAAATCCTGCAAACCTTCTTTTAAAAATGGTGCTGGAAATCCTCTTTTTAAAGGAGCTTCACTCATTAAAAATAACAATTTCGTCTTTTCAACTTTTTCTGCTGGCGTAACTACCTCAACAATAAGTTTTCCCTGTGCAATTTCCAATGGAAGCAACATATGTTCTAACATGTGTTGAGAAGTCATACTTCCCCAAACAGGAATAGTATCAGTTTTGAGTTTTGAAGTATAAGCTAATAAATCAAAATCGGGAAAAGATATAAATGCCATAAGATTATGGATTAACTTCAAAAATTACATAAGTAGAACCTTTTGGTTTCATCCAAATCTGACCATCATTACCCAACATGGCTCCTTTTTTATTCCTAAAAATTTCTGAGGGATTTTGATGCAATACTTGTTCTACAAATGTTGGAGCGAAAATTGAATCAAAATGTCTGTAAAATTCAGCTTTGTTTTTATAGTCTCTTAATGGAAACTGAATTCGTGCTGCAATTTTCTCTTTATTTCTGTCCATCACATCCCACTGAAATTGCTCAAAAAAGCGAATAAAGTGTTTAGCGTTTTTGAATCCGGCCGAAGACCAGCTCATAACAATTGTGCTATCTCTAAACATTTGAGATTTATTCTGATACTCGTTTGGTAATGTATAATCAATTACTTCAGCATCTAATCCCGGAATTGAACCACCGCTATTGTCTGATTTATATACATTGTTATTATTTGCAGTTGTATCCTCGGGTGGAAAAATAATATGTGGAGTTGGTTCATCACAAGAAATTTGTAACAATCCCAATAACATTAAACCTAGAATAAATTTTTTCATGCCTGAATTCCTATATAATTATGTGGAGTGATTTGTAACAATTCTTTTTTAACTTCATCACTAAGTTGCAAGGTAGTTATAAATTCTTTTATTTGCTTCTCTCCTATTTGTTCATTTGTTCTGGTTAATGATTTTAATGCTTCATAAGGTTTTTCAAATCCTTCTCTTCTTAAAATCGTTTGAATAGCTTCAGCAACAACAGCCCAGTTATTCTCTAAATCAGCTTTTAACTTTTGCTCATTTAATAATAATTTACCCATTCCTTTTAATAAAGAATTAAAAGCAATTGTTTGATGTGCAAAAGGAACTCCAATATTTCTCAACACTGTGCTATCTGTTAAATCTCTTTGTAACCTCGAAACAGGCAATTTAGCTGCCAAATGCTCAAAAATAGCATTGGCAATTCCCAAATTTCCTTCTGCATTTTCAAAATCAATTGGATTTATTTTATGCGGCATTGCGCTTGAACCAACTTCTCCAGCTTTTAATTGTTGTTTGAAATATTCCATAGAAATATATTGCCAAACATCTCTGCTGAAGTCTAATAAAATTGTATTAATTCTTGCACAGGCATGAAACAATGCAGCTAAATTATCATAATGTTCTATCTGGGTTGTGTATTGAGACCTACTTAATCCTAATTTATTGTTCACAAAATCGTTTCCAAATTCAACCCAGTTAATTTGAGGATAAGCAACATGATGCGCGTTGAAATTACCAGTTGCACCGCCAAATTTTGCTGAAAAAGGAATTTGTTTGAGTTGTTTTAATTGAACATCCAATCTCTCCGCAAAAACCATCCATTCTTTTCCTAAACTGGTTGGAGATGCTGGCTGACCGTGCGTTCTGGCTAAAAGAGAAATATCTTTCCAATCATTTGCCTGACTTTTAATCAAGTCAATTATTTTTTCGATTTGAGGAATAATTTCATTTTGAACAGCATCCTTTAAACTCAAAGGAATGGCGGTATTATTAATATCCTGAGAGGTTAATCCAAAATGCACAAATTCTAAACTCGAATTTAAGCCTAACTTTTCAAATTCATCTTTTAAAAAGTATTCAACAGCCTTTACATCATGATTGGTTGTTTTTTCAATTTCTTTGATTTTTGAGGCTTGTTCTTCAGTAAAATTCTGATAAATAGCTCTTAAAGTCTGTTTTGTATCATCATTTAAAACAGATGATAATTGAGGTAAAGGTTTCTCAGAAAGTGCTATAAAGTACTCAATTTCAACAAGAACGCGGTATTTTATCAAACCAAATTCGCTAAAAAAACTCGCTAAATTTTTAGTCTGACGTCTATATCTGCCATCAACCGGACTTATTGCACTTAATTCTGTTAAATTCATTTTATAAAAGTTAAATCAGTGCAAAAGTAATAGAAAGCTTGAAAAGCCATCTTTGATTTTTTCCATTTAATGATTTGAACTGTCCTGTTATCAAAAATGAAAATTGTGAAGCACAATCACTATTGTATATTTACAACCAAATAAATAAACAAGGATGAAACAATTTTTTAAATTCACATTCGCCAGTATGTTGGGCTTTATTATTGGCTCAATAGTTTTGGTATTTCTATTTGCCGGTATTATTGGTGGAATTGCCGCTGGTTTTTCAAATGAACCAACAGAAATTACAGTGGATGATAATTCGGTACTTCATTTAAGAATAAACTATGAAATTCCAGACAGAACCAATAAAGGTGGATTAGATTTTGCCTCATTTGGAATGGATAATACACCTAAAGCAGTTGGATTAAACGATATTTTAAGTAACATAAAAAAGGCTGCAAAAGACGATAAAATCAAAGGAATTTTACTTGAATTAGATTTAACAAGTAATTCTTATGCCAATTTAGAAGAAATAAGAAAAGAACTTATAGAATTTAAAAAATCTAAAAAATTCATTGTAGCATATGCTGAAATGATGGATGAACATGGTTATTATTTAGCTTCAACTGCAGATAAAATTTATATCAATCCAAGTGGTGAATTATTATTAAATGGAATGTCATCACAAGTAATTTATTTAAAAGGTGCTTTTGATAAATTGGGTTTAGAACCACAATTGATTAGACATGGTAAATATAAATCAGCTGGAGAACCTTTGATTTCTGAGCACATGAGTAATGAAAACAGAAAACAAATTGAATCTTACATGGGCAGCTTATATCATCATTTCGTTGCCAATATTGCTAAAGACAGAAAGAAAACAGAAGCAGAAGTTGAAAATATCATCAACAAACTTTCAATCCGTGAACCTATGGATGCTGTTAAATTGGGAATGATTGATAGTGTAAAATATGAGGACCAATTATTTGATGAATTAAAAACCAAATTAGGCTTAAAGGCTGATGATAAATTGTCGTTGGTTGGTTTGGGAAAATACAAAAACACAAAAAATGATATCTCAACTGCAGAAGAAAAAATCGCGGTTATTTATTGCGAAGGTGATATTGTTAGTGGAAAAAGTTCGGATGGATCAATGGGTTCTGAAACAATTTGTGAAGCCATTAAAAAAGTGAGAACAGATAAAAAATACAAAGCTTTGGTTTTAAGAATCAATTCACCAGGTGGTTCTGCCTTAGCTAGTGATGTAATTTGGAGAGAAATTGTATTAACTAAAAAAGAAAAACCTGTGGTTGTTTCAATGGGAAATGTTGCTGCTAGTGGTGGTTATTTTATTGCGGCACCGGCTGATGTAATTGTTGCACAACCTAACACAATTACTGGTTCTATCGGTGTTTTTGGTTTATTAATTAATGCTCAGAAATTAATTAAAGAAAAATTAGGCATCAATGTAGAAACAGTAAAATTCGGTGAATTTGCCGATTTAGGTTCTCCTGATAGACCTTTAAATAATTCTGAAAAAGAAATCATCCAACATGCTATCGATAAAATCTATAATGATTTCGTAGCAAGAGTTGCAGAAGGTAGAAAAATGACAGCAGCTCAGGTTGATTCAATTGCACAGGGTAGAGTTTGGAGTGGAAAAGAAGCAAAAGAAATTGGTTTAGTTGATGAATTTGGAGGATTAGAAACAGCTATTAAAATTGCTGCAAAAAGGGCTAAAATTGAAGACTACAGAATTGTGAATTTACCTGAACAAAAAGATGCTTTCCAAGAAATTCTAACCAATTTAAAAGACAATGCAAGTGTATACTTTATGAAAAAGGAATTGGGTGAAAATTATATCTGGTTAAAACAAATTCAAGGTGCAGCTAAAATGCAGGGAATTCAAGCTAGAATGGATTATAACCTTAAAGTAGATTAGAGCTTACAGAACTCATTAAAAAAAGCGGCATATTTCGTAAAATATGCCGCTTTTTTAATGAATATACTTAAACAATTTTAATCTTATTTCAGTTCCGTTTTCAAATCAGCTGTTTTTTCAGTGATTTGTTTGATAACATCATCTAATTCATTAGACGATTTTTGTATCAATTGAAAAATTTCAAATTGTTCTAATGTTAAGGAAGCCGCAACTTCTTCTTCTAATAAACTCACTAAACCCATAACCTTAGCCAAAGGAGCTCTAATCACATGAGATTGTAACCAAGATATCTCTTTAAGTTTTTTATTCTTTTGTTTGATTTCATTCAATTGCATTTTGATAGCCGAAATATCTCTTACAAAAAATATGAGCATATCTTCATCTTCAATTTTAGCAGAAGTTATAATTAATTCTACAGAAATTTCTTTCTCATTTTTATGTTTTCCTATATAGAGTATTTCTTTATTCAATATGGCTCCTCTACCTGTTTTTTGATAATAATTGATTTGAGTTTTCACCCTAGGTAAAAATCTAGTTGGCAATAATTTTTCAGCTAAATTTTGGCCAATAATTTCTTCAGGCTTCCAGCCAAATACTTTTTCTGCTTGAGCATTCCAAAGAACACATTCACCGGTATTTCTTGAAATAAATATGGCATTTAAAGATGAGTTGATAATGCTTATATTTAAAGCTTCTACCCTATTATGTTTTAACCTGCTACTATTTATTTGAAGTAAACTCTGAATTAAAAAACGAACCTTATCAATGGTATTAAACTCAGCCGAAGACATCAGTTTTTG